>JAOMSY010000030.1 GCA_028355575.1 Francisellaceae bacterium
ACTATAAATCTTCCTTCACTGAAAAGCTCTCACCACAACCACAACGAGCTGTTTCTTTCGGATTATGGTATGAAAGCTGAGCTAAGCCTAAGTCTTTTTGAACCAAATCAATGGTTGTACCTTCAATAAAATCGACTGCAGACTCATCAACATAAACATTCAAGCCATCAAACTCAATGCGTTTATGTTTTTTAGGCACTTCTGTTATGGTTTCGTTAACATAACTTAAACCAGAACATCCATTCTTTTTCAAACTGATGCGAATCCCAACTGCACCCTCCTTCTTTTTCATAAAGGATTTAAAGTGCTTTATTGCTTTCTCGGTAAGAATAACAATAGGAGTAGAGTTTGGATCATATGTATCTATCATGATTACCTCAACATTTTTATGGCCTTATGCAGACCTTTTACTAATAAATCAATCTCTTCCATTGTATTATACACCCCAAAGGATGCGCGCACCGTAGATGAAACACCCATATGTGATAATAAAGGTTGCGCACAGTGGTGGCCTGTTCTAACTGCAATGCCAAACAAGTCTAGTAAAGTACCGACATCACTGGCCTGAGCACCTTCAATTACGAAAGTAACGACAGAAGCTTTATGCTCTGCAGTACCCAGTATCCTCAAGCCATTAATATCAGACAACACTTCATGTGCATACTTTAACAATGTTTGCTCGTGTTTAGAAATATTGTTTAAACCAATATCTTGAACATACTCAACTGCATATTTTAAGCTGCTTACACCAACAATATCTGGTGTACCCGCCTCATAACAATGAGGTCGATCAGCTAACTCATAACCTTTAAGGGTAACGGTTTTAATCATATCCCCACCACCTTGGTATGGCGGAATCCTTTCTTGCCATACATCTTTAATATATAAAACACCAACACCAGTTGGGCCATATAGCTTATGAGATGAGAAAACAAAAAAATCACAACCCAAATTTTGGATATCTATCTCTTGATGCAGAATTGATTGGGCACCATCCACTAATACCGGGATATTTTTAGAATGTGCTAATTGTACAACCTTCTTAATATCATTAACCGTACCTAACACATTTGAACAGTGTGTTAAACTAATTAACTTAGTTTTATCCGTAATAAGCTTTTCATATTCGTCAAATAAAAGCTCGCCTCTCTCATTCATAGAAACAAACTTTATTTTAATACCAATCTGTTCACTCAGCATTTGCCAAGGCACGATATTCGCATGATGCTCCATCACAGTCAAAATAACTTCATCACCGCTTTTCAGGTAGTCTTTAGAAAGTGAAGAAGCTAAAAAATTAATGGCCTCAGTCGTACCTTTTGTAAAAATAACTTCATTGACTGAACTGGTATTCATAAATTTTGCGACAGCTTGGCGTGTTGCTTCGTATGCGTCAGTTGCTTTGTCACTAAGGCTGTAAACACCACGATGAATGTTGGCATAGTTATTTGTGTATGCTTCTGTCACTGCATCAATCACGCATTGTGGTTTTTGTGCAGATGCAGCTGAGTCTAAAAACACTAAATCCTTACCATGAATTTTCTGCTTTAGTGCTGGAAAATCTTCTCTTATTCTAGCAACATCAAGATGACTCATACGCCTCAATTTTAAAATACGACCAAATTGGTACTATTATATACGTCGACCAAATGAATTAGTAGGTTTTTAAGGAAATTTTATATAGCATCACTAGCATATTAGTTAGACTAATTTACCAATATACATACCAATAACTAATGCGATTAATGATATGGCTACACTTAATACAATATAGAAAACAGCTTTCATTAAAAAGCCTTGTTGGATAAGGGTGATTGTATCTAAGCTAAAACTAGAAAATGTTGTAAAACCACCCAAGAAACCTGTAATTACAGCACTTTGCCAGACGCTAGCACCTGGAAATTTTTGTATGAACAGAATAGCAAAAAAGCCAATAACCAATGACCCAATGACATTACAAGCCATAATTCCATATGGGAATGATCTTCCTAAATGATGATAAACAAATCCAGAAAAAAGAAATCTTGATACAGCTCCTAATCCACCTCCAATTAAAATAACTAATAAGTTTAACACACCGCCTCCTGTGATTACCTTTTCAATTCTAAGATTTATATTCTATATTATAACTGAAATTGATAACACCTTAAGGTTGACCTATTAATGCTTAAAAAGCTTTTAATTATATTACCACTACTTCTACTCCCCGTATTCTTATATGCATCATCTGAGAGTGGTGCCGAAATGCATTTAAATGCGACAGATCACGGTTTAGCACAAATTTGCGTTATATTATTTGTGCTAGCTTATGTGCTTGTAATTATTGAAGAGTTTACACATTTAAGAAAATCAAAACCGGTTATTTTAGTGGCAGGTATTATTTGGGTGTTAGTAGCCATTGTTGCTAAAAACCAAGGTATGAGTGAAATTGCGTCTGAAAACTTAGATCACGCAATTCTTGAATATGGAGAGCTATTTTTATTCTTATTAACGGCAATGACCTATATTAACACCCTTGAGGAAAGACATGTGTTCTTAGCCTTAAAGTCCTATTTAGTTAATTTAGGATTAAGTTATAGAGGTGTTTTCTGGTTGACAGGCATTGTAGCTTTTTGTCTTTCCCCAATCGCAGATAATTTAACTACCGCACTGGTAATGTGTACGGTTGTATTAGCAATTGGCAGAGACAACCCAGGCTTTGTATGTATATCATGCGTAAATATTGTAGTTGCTGCAAATGCAGGTGGTGCATTCAGTCCATTTGGGGATATAACTACGCTGATGGTATGGCAAAGTGGTATTGTTCCATTTAGCACATTTTTTGCTCTTTTTATTCCCTCACTTATTAGCTTTTTAGTGCCTGCAACCATTATGAGCTTTGCAATTTCTAAGCATAAACCAAGCAGCATCAAAGAAAATACTCCAATGAAAGTTGGCGCTATTACTGTCATTATTTTGTTTCTAACGACAATAATTACAGCCGTGCTTTTTGAGAACTTCCTTCATCTTCCTCCTGCGCTGGGCATGACTACTGGGTTAGGTTATTTAATGATCTATAGTTATTTCATTACGAGAAGATACCGTAACTTTCATGAAGGCAATCCAGCAGGGCCTGGTGGTTTTGATGTCTTTAAAAAAATACGTAGAGCTGAATGGGATACGCTGCTATTTTTCTATGGCATATTGGTTGCAGTACAAGGCATGGCAACTTTGGGTTATTTAACAGTCATTTCAAATTTGATTTATACAGATATGCATTCTATGGCGCCAATGCTGTTTGATAATCAGACTCAGGCTAATACTATCGTTGGAATACTTTCAGCGATTGTTGATAACATCCCTGTTATGTACGCGGTTTTAACCATGATGCCACATATGTCTGAAGGCCAATGGTTACTTGTAACGCTAACAGCAGGAATTGGAGGTAGCTTATTACCTGTCGGGTCTGCAGCTGGGGTAGCAGTGATGGGTCAAGCTAATGGAATCTATACATTCTTAGGGCATTTAAAGTGGATATGGGCAGTAGCACTTGGATACTTTGCAGCAATAGCTGCACACTTAATAATTAACGCCTCATATTTCTCGTATTATCCAGAAATAATCCACATATAAAGTAATTGGAAATTATTTAAAAATTTCCAAACATAGAAGACAAAATATAAAAAATAACTGCACTAATAATTGCACATACGGGTAAAGTAAGAACCCAAGCAGTTGACATACGTTTAACTGTTTTCCAATTAACGCCCTGTCCTTCTGTATATCCAGCACCCATAATTGATCCAGATGCTGCCTGTGTGGTACTAACAGGTAAACCTATATGTGATGCACCAAGAATTAAGAGGCCAGAACTCATTTCAGCTGCAAAACCATTTGCAGGCCCTAATTTTGCAACTCGCGTACTCAAGGTTTGAATAATTCTCATTCCGCCAGACATTGTTCCTGCACCCATTGCAATCGCACAAATACATATCACCCAAAAAGGAATGTGACTAACATCAGTTACTGCACCAAAGCTAAATAATGCAAGTGTAATAATTGACATTGTTTTCTGAGCATCGTTAGAACCATGACTAAATGCTAACAAACTACTAGAACATACCTGCATTTCACGAATAAATCTATTTGCCTTTCTAGGTTTTCTATACTTATGCAGTATTCTGATCATGATAACCATAATGGTTAAAGCCAAGAAAAATGCCATGATAGGAGACCCAACCATTGGAATAATCACTTTTTCTATAACTGTATGATAATGAATTTCATGATACCCACTTGCTGCTATAGCTGCACCAACTAATGCACCGATCAAAGCATGAGATGAGCTAGATGGAATACCGAAATACCAAGTAATCAAGTTCCAGCCAATCGCGCCAACAAGTGCAGAAATCAATACTGCATTAGTAACAATTTGGGTATCAACGAGACCTTTACTGATTGTCGCTGCAACTGCTGTACCAAAAAATGCACCAAGCAAGTTAAAAACAGCGGCAACAGAAATGGCTTGATATGGTGTCAAAGACTTTGTCGCAATAGGTGTGGCAACAACATTGGCTGCATCGTGAAACCCATTACTGAATTCAAAAAACAGCGCAATTAAAATAATTGCTATCAAAATGATCATATTTATATAGCCTTAACAGAAACCGATGAAATAACATCACTTAAATATGCACTTGTATCAATAGCTGACTCAATAGCCTTATAGACTTCTTTTAATTTAATAATGGTCAACGTATCGTAATTCGCCTTAGAAATTTCTTTCATGGTTTGACCAAGTTCTTCAATCACATTGTCATCCATTTCATCAGCGTTCACACTCTCTGCTTGAATTCTTTTGTGATCACCTGATTTTAATGCATCCAACATATTAGTGATTGATTGTGTTATTTTTTGAAGAGAACTAACACTACTTATCAAACAATCATCAACGGTTGTATCAATCGCATAGACTTGGAGTTTTTTATTAATTTTAACAATCCGCTTTGTTAGTTGTAGCAATGATGCAGAAATATGGTGAATATCACCTCTATCGATAGGTGTAATAAACTGACTATTCAATTCGACCATAACAGCTGCATTAATATCAACTGCTTTTTTACGTTGTGATTTAAGCGTTTTATTTAACTTGTCAGTCTCTTTAGTGTCAACATTATTTATAATTTCCACAAGTATATCAGCAGCAGTATGCACATTATCTGCACCCTCAATAAACAACTCAAAGAAAACTTTATCTCTACTTGGAATCACTGATTTAATAATACGGCGTAACATTAATTTTCCTCAATATTTATTTTAATAACCACTACTTAATTGTTTAAATTAGTAACAATAAATTTGTAGCGATTATAACTAGAGAATGTTACAAAAAGATTACAGGAAATGAGAAAAGAATGTAAATTTTAAAGTTAATTATTTATAACGGTTTATACTCGCCACGACTTCATCTTTTGCTGCTTGAGCATCATCCCAACCATCAACTTTGACCCATTTGTTAGGCTCAAGGTCTTTATAGTGCTCAAAGAAATGTTTAATTTGGTTTAATAATAACTCAGGCAAATCATCAATTGATTTAACATGGCTATATATTTTAGTCAATTTATCAACTGGTACAGCAAGAATTTTAGCGTCAACGCCAGACTCATCTGTCATTTTTAATACACCAATAGGTCTACATTTTATTACGGCACCATGTTTTAATGCAACAGGTGTTGGCACAAGCACATCAACAGGATCACCATCTTCAGACAATGTGTTTGGTACAAAACCATAGTTACAAGGGTACTGCATTGCTGTACTCATGAAGCGGTCAACAATTAGCATATCGCTATCTTTGTCGAATTCGTATTTTACTGGCTCGCTATACGCTGGAATTTCTATAACGACATTAATATCTTCAGGTGCATTATCACCAGGTTTTACATTTTTTAACATGTTATTCTCCTAATTTTATTTGCAAATATTTTGGGTTAAAAATGCTGTATTTACAAGTATGAACAATTAATTTAGATATCTCTACAGATATATCCAAAACAATTGTTTATAGTTAAATAAAAATTAAGCTCCTAGAATTGTCATGGAAATTATTATTTTTATTTGCCTCGGAATGATTACAGGTGTCTTAGCAGGCATGCTTGGCATTGGTGGCGGAATGATTGTGGTACCTGCACTTGCATTTATTTTCAACTACTTGGGCATCGGTAGTGAATATAGCATGCAATATGCAGCTGGGACTTCTCTAGCGATTATGATATTTACTGCAATTGCTACCGTATATAAGAATTACAAGCTACAACGAATATATCTACCTGTATTTAAACAAACAATAGGATGGATTATTGTATCTTTAATTATTGGCGCAATCATTGCTCGTTTTTTAGATGGATTTATATTAGGGCTCATATTTGCTTTAATGCTGATTGTGCTATTAATTAAAATGCTTAGGCAAGATAAAGAACATAAATATAATGTCGAGATGAATGCAAACAACATAAACATTGATATCCCCAAGAAAAAATCATTTATCTATGGCTCTTTAATTGGTGTTAAGTCTGGGTTACTTGGTATCGGTGGCGGCGCAATCAGCATACCCTTCCTCACAAGGTATAAAGTTCCTATAAAAATTGCCTCAGCTACAACCTCAGCCTTTACACTTCCAATCTCAATACTTGGAACAATTTGTTACTGTATTCTTGGCGCAACCGACCATATTGACCTCCCTTATTCAACAGGTTATATATACTGGCCTGCCGTATTATTTATCGCCCCTCTTTCTATGGTATTTGCAGTGATAGGCACAAAAATAGCCACTCACATAAGCCCAAAATCTATCCGAATGATATTTATAATACTTTTTATCATCCTTATTATTAAAATGTTGATTTATTCCCTCGAGTCAATATGATAAAGGTTAGTAATGCTTCTATTTTATTTTTAGTTACAACCTTGCTTTCAGGATGCACATTTTTTAAACCAGAAGAAAAAATCAATCCAAATAAAATTATTCCTCTCAAATTAACAAAAATAGATGCCTCAGTAGCGACAGGGAATCCGGAAACTTATACCGTCTATGGTAAAGAGTACGAAGTGCTTTCAACCTCAAAAGACTATAAAGCTCATGGTAAAGTTGAAATTTATCCTTTTAGCTTTGATGGTTCTGCAACCTCATCTGGAGAATTATTTGATAGCTACAAGCTAACTGGTGCAAACCGTACACTCCCCATTCCCTGCTATGTTAAACTTACAAATGCAGAAAATGGATTATCAACAAACATTCGTATAAATGACAGAGGCCCTTTTTTAACAAAAGCAATACTAAATATATCTCCGGCTGTCGCATATGAGCTTGGTATCAATAAAGACAATATTGAAAAAACAACTATTACAGCAATTGGCATTGAACCTTTCACCAATATTACTTGGCCAAAAGAGTTTTACTTACAATTGGCTATTTTTAAGAATAAAGAAGATGCCGAAAAGACAATCTCTTATCTTAAGAAAATATTTAACTTTAATAATGCCCAATTAATCAATGTGAATGATAATGTCACCCCTATGTACGGTATCGAAGTTGGCCCCTTTGAATCAAAACAAATTGCTAAAGAATATATGAATAAAAATCTGCAAGCACTTCCAATGATTCCAGCTATTATAGAAAAGTGAATTTCAATTGATATATGGATATTCTCTTGCTATCGTTAATATAAGTAATTTTTGTATAATTATTAAGGAATAAGGACCATGTCACCAAGGAAAAAGCTTGCAACCTCTTTATCAATATTAGTAACTGCCATACTAATTTCATCTTGTTCTGACTCAAACAATTCTAACCAAAATACCTCAAGTTCACAAAAAAGCATTAACGCTGATGGAAAACTAGTTGTTTCAGATAAACCAATTACTAATCCAAACAGCGTTACCACCTCTTTACCAGGTAATCAGTTTTCCAATGCAATTCCTGCTGCACCAACCATTGATATAAATGCAGCCGCTTGGGTATTAATGGACTATGAAACAGGCGAAATTCTATCTGAAAAGAATATGAATGAGCCACGCAAGCCAGCAAGTCTCACTAAAATCATGACCGCATATATTGTTGCTGAAGCATTGAAGAACGGATCCATCAAGCTAAATGAAAAAGTACCAGTTAGCCAAAAAGCTTGGAAAACAGGTGGCTCAAAAATGTTTATTAAACCAAATGATAACGTTACAGTACAAGATTTATTACAAGGGATGATTGTTGCTTCTGGAAATGATGCAACAGTGGCATTAGCAGAGTTTTTAGCTGGCAGTGAAAAAACATTCACTTCATTAATGAATCAAACAGCTGCGCGTTTGGGCATGAAAAATTCTCACTTTGCTAACTCAGATGGTTTGCCGGCACCAGATCAAATTACATCTGCTTATGATATGGCTGTATTAGCCAGAGCTTTTATTCATAACTACCCTGATGTCTACAAACTTTATTCTCAAAGAGAATTCACTTGGAATGGCATCACTCAGCAAAACCGTAACAAACTACTTGATATGAACAGTTACGCTGATGGCATGAAAACCGGCCACACTCAAGCTGCTGGGTATAATTTAGTCGCCTCCACTTTAAAAGATAACGAACGCTTAGTGTCTGTTGTTATGGGTGCGCCAAGTGATCAAATGCGAGCTCAAGAGTCTAATAAACTTTTAACATACGGCGACCGTTTTTTTGAAACTGTAAATCTATTACCTGCTGGTGCTAAAATTGAGAATATTAAAATATCAGGCGCAGAGGATCCGAATCAAACTATTAGTTTATCAAGTAAAGATAATGTCATGTTAACACTACCAAAATCACAAATATCACATATCAAAAAGAAAGTCTCAATTAACCAGGGAATATCTGCACCAATAGAAAAAGGTCAAGAAATTGGGTCTATTCAAGTAACCTTAGGCAGCAAAGTTTTAGCTACAGTACCTCTATATGCAGAAAGTGATGTAGGTAAAGCTGGCTTCTTTACAAGAATGTCGAATAAAGTTAAAAGCTGGTTTTAAACTTAAATTCTTGTATAATTTTTTAAATATGTAAATCGTAGGAATAATGCATGTCTAAGAAGTCTGATACATACTTTGAATTTCCTTGTAAGTTTCCAATTAAAGTGATGGCAAACCCTAAAAAAGGGGTTGAGGATTTAATACTAGAAACCCTTAACAAACACGTTGATGAACCTGACAAAATAGAATTTACCGTCCGAGAAAGTAAAACTGGTAAATATGTTTCCATAACAGCTTTATTTACGGCAACCAGTAAAAAACAGTTAAACACACTATACGAAATTTTTTCAAGTCATCCAGAAGTCCACATGGTGCTGTAATAAATGCCTAATTTTACAATTGAGAAAGTAGGTCTAGTGCCCTATAAAACTACTTTTGATAAAATGATTAAATATACCACTGAAAGAGATGAAAACTCATTTGATCTTTTGTTATGGGTTGAACATGAGCCTGTGTTTTCTCAAGGCAGACATGGTAGAGCTGAGCATATTCTTAATCCTAGTAATATTCCAATCTTCCAATCAGACCGCGGTGGTCAAGTCACTTACCATGGGCCCGGTCAAGCAGTAATCTATTTTGTATTTGATATTAAACGTTTAAACATTGGTATTAAAAAATTTGTTGAGCTAATTGAACAAGCAACACTTAAACTACTTAAAGAATATAATATCCCTGCGCATTTAATTGATGGTCAGCCTGGCGTGTATGTCAATAACGAAAAAATTGCCTCTCTAGGCTTACGCGTAAAAAATGGTAAAACATATCATGGACTCAGCATTAATGTTGATATGGATTTAACACCATTTAGCTACATAAACCCTTGTGGGTACAACAACCTAAAGATGACACAAATTAAAAATTCTAAACAAGATATTACACTTAATCAAGTATTTAAAGATTTTAGCAATTTATTTGAATCTATATAATTTAATAAAATACCGTTCCCATCAAAGCATGAGTGTTTATAAGCTTTACAAATAATATCTTGAAAACTATTAAGTAAAATTTTTCATTTCCTACAGTCTAGAATATATTTTATATTATATTTTTTGCAAGATAAAATATGACCCCGTGATAAAATACATATCTATCTGATTTGTATGGTTTAAATCAGGAATTTATTTAAAACTGCCATAAACTGCTTATTGACTATTTATTAACAAAATTTATGATACGGACAAATCTGATTGTAACGCTATTTAGTGCTGTCCAATTCCTTTATTTATCTAGCTTTTACAGCAATTACATTTTATAAAATTATCATTTACCAGAGATAAGATGAGAATTTGTCTAATAAATCAGCTAAAGGTAGTAAAATAATACGAATTTGCTGTGAGCATGAAGAATACTATTCAGCCATGAATGATGGAGATAAATTCAGAGCACTATTGCAGCGCGAACTAAATGCATACCCTGAGTTATTTCCATCTGAAATTACTAACGGGTTTAAACTAAACGGTAAAACTAAAGCTTCTGAAAAATTAGACAAGCAACAATTTCAAAAGATTAAGCTAACCTCTACAGGCGAAGTGTATAGTGTTTACCCTGCTTTTGTTATGCCTAATTTGATTGCCTATACGGATGAAGTGCAAAAGGGTTTGCTACTGAGGAAATATAATGTTCCATTTTCAGCGATTGCTTTTACACAGGGGCGTGATGAGATGTTTTGGTATCGAGCAGAGAAAGCATTTTCACCTTGCAGCATAGTTGGCACCACGATTAAAAAAAAGAGTTCTTGCCAGAGCACATAGCTTCAGATGAAAAGCATGGAAAAATAAAGGGTCAAAAAGTATATGTAACCACTACTGTTGCCAATGGGTGTATACTTGGATCTGAAGTATCTCCAGAAGCTAATGAAATTGAGTTAACGAGAGGTTATAAGATCTTTGCAGATGAATCTAAGAATATTGATTCTGAGTATCAGCCCAAAACAGTCAACATAGACGGCTGGGAAGCCACTCAACTAGCTTTTGCTGGTCTGTTTTTTGGCATCACAATTATTCGCTGCTTCTTACATGCCTTCATAAAAATAAGAGATTGCTGCAAGAAAAACTCATTGTTTGAGGTAATATGCGGTAAAACTTGGCGTGTTTATCAATCCAAAGACAAAAAGACATTTTCACAACGTCTTAGGCGTTTCAAGGATTGGGCTGCTGATCACTTAACAGGAACGACTGTGCTTGAGAAAATCACTAAAACCTATGAGAGATCTCAAGAGTACCAACTAGCTTATGACCATCCGGATTGCTACCGAACGAGTAATATGTGTGATCGGCTAATGAGGTTTTTAGATAAGGCATTATTCAATCGCCAGAATTTTCATGGAACCATAGAGTCAGCCACAGAAATGATGCATTCTTGGGCGATATTACAAAACTATTATCCTCATAATATTAGAGCAACAGTCAACAAGGGCTTAGAATACACTTGTCCAGCAAGTGAGTTAAATGGATTGAAATATTCGAATAATTGGCTGGACAATCTAGTGACTGCTTCTTCAATGAATGGTTACTGCCGATAACCATCATTTGAGGTTCATCTTCCTATCGTAAATTGTGCTGATGCTGCAAGAGCCTAACTCATCTGGAGCATAATATCTGTATTTTATGTGGCCTATTAAGGCTTATATTCATACATGTATTTTAAAATTGTTTGTACTATTTGAACACATATTGTGATTTAGAATGAGTGTGAATTGGACAGCACTAAATAGCGTTACAATCAGATACAAATCTCTAAAATAAAATCTTGATAAATCTGCAAGTTTTTATAAGGTCTAAGTTATTGTTATTGAGAATAAAATAGGTATCATGTTTTTGAATATAGGCAGTTATCTTCTCCATCAGCTTATCTGCCTATATTAACCAATATCTTTGAGAATTTATTTCTCTATAAGTATACAACTTGCAAAACAACCGCTACTGCCATCTCTTCTATAGGAAAATAATTCATTTGGTAACGCAAAGGTACAACGCGTATCACTTACCATTCTGAATACCTTGTATTGCCAAATAATTTCCTTTGCAACACCTTCCAAGTCAAGCTGGTATTTCCCTGGTATACCATTGGGAATAAAGTACTGAGCGTAATTTTTATTTAGTGATACGAACTCGTTATAGACATCCTGCCCCACCTCAAAGTTTTGTTGTGAAATACAAGGACCAAGCCAAACACTTAAAGGTTCACCATTAAATTGTTCAAGCGAGTTTTGAATAACGCCAGCTACCACACCACGCCAACCCGCATGTATCGCGGCTACTTGTGTGGCTTGTTGATTACACACCAATATAGGCAAACAATCTGCCGTTAAAACAGTACATGGCATATATGAAAAGTTAGAGATAGCCGCATCACCTGTGCGTGCAACATCAGAACCATCAAATACAGAAAGATCACATATACGATTCCCGTGAATTTGACGTAACCAAATCATATCATCTTGTAAGTTAAGATTGTTTTTCAACCATAAACGGTTACCATCAGTTGGTGTCGTGTTACCAGAACCATTTGACATATTAAATAAGTGATAGCCGTCTTGATAACGATATGTTGTTAGCGCTCTGATATTAGGCACCCCCATATCAATTGAAACATATGAAGTATTAATGACCTTCTCCAATCACTTCAGTTTGTTCAATTAAACCATATTTTGTTTCGATATAGTCTTCTAATATTTTCTGGAAATCTTCCGCAATAGAATCACCCCTGAGTGTATGTTTCTTTTTACCGTCAACAAAAACAGGTGCAACCGGTGCTTCACCTGAGCCTGGTAAGCTGATGCCAATATTTGCATGCTTACTTTCTCCTGGTCCATTCACAACACACCCCATTACGGCTACTTTCATATCTTCAATGCCAATATATTTATCTTTCCAAACTGGCATTGATTTACGTAGATATGTTTGAATTTGATCTGCTAGCTCTCTAAAAAAAGCACTCGTCGTACGACCACATCCAGGACATGAAGAAACAGTTGGTATAAAAGATCGTAAACCCATTGTCTGTAAAATTTCTTGGCAAGTAATTGCTTCTTTTTCTCTATCGCCACCCGGTTCAGGTGTTAAAGAGGCACGGATGGTATCTCCGATACCTTGGCGCAATAACACACCTAAACTGATACTGGTTGCAACAATTGCTTTAATTCCCATTCCTGCTTCGGTTAGACCTAAATGCAGAGGATATTCACATCGTTTCGCAAGATCTTCATAAACAGAAATAAGCTGTTCAACACCTGAGACTTTACAAGAAACAATAATTTTATCTGCAGATAAACCAAGTTCTTGAGCATACTTTGCACTATCTAATGCAGAGCGTATAATCGCTTCTTGCATGACTTGTTCGTTGGATAATAGGTTTCCATTTTGAGCATTATCATCCATTAATTGCGCAAGTAACGCTTGGTCTAAACTTCCCCAATTAACGCCAATTCTAACAGGTTTATCATATTGGATTGCTTTTTCAATAATAGAAGCAAACTGAGTATCTTTCTTTTTACCAAAACCGACATTACCTGGATTAATTCTATACTTTGATAATGCCTTAGCGCATTCAGGTGAAGCCTCTAATAAACGATGACCATTATAATGGAAGTCACCAACTAAAGGTACATCATAGCCATTCATAACTAATCGACGTTTTATTTTAGGTACTGCATGAGCTGCATCTTCAGTATCAACAGTCAAACGAACAATTTCGGAGCCAGCATCTACTAACATTTTAACTTGTCTAACAGTCGCTTCGACATCTGCGGTAGGTGTATCCGTCATTGATTGAACAACAACCTGAGCACCTCCGCCAATTTGAATATCATCGACAAATACTGCGTGAGATTTACGCATGATTCTTCCTCTTGAAAAAATAGAAATTATGCAATTTTCTGTTTAATTAGATTTTCTAACTTAACGGTATCTTTACCAAAGTTACGTATACCTTCTGCTAGTTTCTCAGTAGCCATTGGGCTTTCATTCATTAGCCATCTAAAGTTAGCTTCTGAGCAGTCTATTTTACTAACTGACTGCGTATTTTCTTTAGAAAGTTTTTGTGGTAATTCAGCATCATCATTTTTCAATTCTGATAATAACTGAGGTGAAATGGTTAGGGCATCACACCCTGCTAGCGCTTCAACTTGACCAACATGTCTAAAGCTTGCACCCATTACAGTTGTGTTATAGCCAAAATGTTTAAAGTAATTATAAATTTCACAAACAGACAATACACCTTTATCTTCATCAACAGGCGGAAAGTCTTTTGCACCTTCATCTTTTTTAAACCAGTCTGTAATACGACCTACAAATGGTGAAATTAAAGTAACGCCCACTTCAGCACAAGCAATGGCTTGAGCGATATGGAAAATTAATGTCAGGTTACAGAAAATGCCTTCGCTTTGTAGCACTTTTGCTGCTTGCACGCCTTCCCAAGTTGCTGCAACTTTAATTAATACTCTTTCACGAGAAATTCCCGCTTTTTCATACAGGCCAATTATTCGATGTGCTGAGTCAATGGTGCCTTGAGTATCAAAAGAAAGTCTGGCATCAACTTCAGTCGATATACGTCCTGGAATAATTTTTAAAATTTCTAAACCAAAACCAACAGCAAGTTGGTACATAATTTCTTCGACTTTTTTATCTCCAGCTAAATGCTTAGAGTTTTCAACAGCTTGTTTAAATACATAATCATATTCAGGCATTTCTGCCGCTTTCAATAATAACGAAGGGTTAGTTGTTGCATCGTCTGGGCTATATTGTTTTATTTGGTCAATATCACCCGTATCAGCAACGACTTTAGTCATGTGTTTAAGTTGAGAGAGTTTATTCATAATTTTACTAAAACCTTTTAAAATAAAACTTGTTTAGATTTTAGCATTACTCAAAGTAAAAAGAAAATTTGTACCATATTTATATATTCTGAAATAGTTATGCTTTTTTTACAAACTCAGACTTTAACTTCATTGCGCCAAAACCATCAATTTTACAATCAATATCATGGTCACCTTCAACTAATCGGATATTTTTAACTTTGGTCCCTACTTTAACGCTTGAAGATGAGCCTTTAACTTTTAAATCTTTAATAACGGTAACTGTATCGCCATCTTCGAGTTTATTGCCATTAGTATCCATAACAACTAATGCATCATCATCTTGCTGATTAGCATCACCAGACCATTCATGAGCACACTCAGGGCATATAAACATACTTTGGTCTTGATAAGTATATTCAGAATTACATTTTGGACAATTAGGTAATTGTGACATGTCACCTTTCCCCTATGAATGAAAAATTTTAATGTAAGTTTCTTTTTCGATTTCAGTTATTTCAACTGTAATAATGACCCCAGTGATAAATATGTCTGATAAGGTTTGATGAATCTTTTTAGTGAGTTGTTTCTTAATTTCAAGCGGTCTTCCGGGCAATGTTTTAATATTTACGTGGATAAAGTCAGATGTTCCGTCACCAGCAATACAATGCTTGTAACCTAATGCTCTAGTTTTAATATCTTTTTCATGAAATAGCCCGCATTGTTTAAGGTCATCATGCACCTTGGCAACCAGTTCATCAAAGTCGATATGTTTTGCTAATACTTTAGAATGTTCAATAATACAATGTGGCATTTTTTTCCTTTGTTCAGTCGTTATTTTTGCAGGGCACGATTATAACGTACACCGCCGTAATTGTAGATAATTTTTATTATATTTGATCGAGACAACATTCCAGGGTTCGTTCCCACTTCACCTTCAGGGACTTTTACATTTAAATTGTGAAAATAGTTTTTCCATGCTGATAATATTTTCCCGTCTGCTTCAAATGTCATTTTATTTGTTTTAAAAATAGGTTTACCGTCATCTGCTGACTTAAATGCATCATAGATTAGTTGTGAGCAATAAAATGTTTTGCCATCATTATCAGGTTTAAATGTTTCATTATACGGCATGCCAATTTTAGATAGCGCATATTTCACTGCACCTGGAACTAGATGTTGATACTCTGGCATTAGGCGACCAACAATGACTCTTGGTTCGCCTTGCTTGTTTACACTAGCATCTAAAAACTGTTGCAAGCTTACCACATGCACGTCATCGCCAATGGCTTCTATCACTTCTACTTTTGGTTCAGCACTTATAACCATCCCGACATGTGAGATATAACTATTATCGTATCCCTTTGTCACGCCAGTGATGGCATTGCATAAAGCACCACAGTTTAAGTCTTGAAACAATAAATCACCTACTTTAGGCTGGTATAAGGCAAAGGCATGCACACTTAGCGAACAAACCAAGCATAACCATATCAAAAAATTTTTCATAATAATCATTAAACGGTTCGATTACTTTCAAATTGAGTTTTTGCTTCTTCACGTGTTAATAGAACAATAGTAAACACACCTAATACAGTCCCAATTGGAACCGCTAAACAATTAATTGCGGCAATAACGATACAAAAAGTTCTATTCTTTCGTTTTGTGATAAATCGCCCTGACATAATTGTCAAACAAGAAAACAGCCAACCAAATAAAACTATTCCCAAACCAACAAATAAAAACAACCAACCAAACCAGTCTGGCGGAGGATCTTGAGTATTCTGCCAAGCCACTGGATCATTTATAATCGACAAGCCTATAAAAAAATGAATGAAACCCATACAAGAAAATAACGCTTGAAAGCCACCGTATATATACTGAAAAATTGATAAAACTTTTAATTGATCATTCATTATTTTTGACCCTCACTAACTTTATCCTAAATAATAATATCAAATAACTGTCATCAAGTATTATTTTTAGCCAGATTTCAACAAAATAAGGTATCCAAAAATCCCAGATGCAAATGAGCCAATTAAAATTGCAAGCTTATTCATTTCTTCAAATAAATCTGTATTTGGAAACGCAAGTGAGTTAATGAACAAGCTCATGGTAAAACCAATTCCTGTGAGTACTGACACACCATAGAGTTGCATCCAATTACTTCCTTTGGGCAACTCCGCAAATCCTAGTTTTATGGCGATCCAACTAAATCCGAACACACCAACCTGCTTACCAATAAATAAACCTAATATAATTCCGACAACAGGCATTGAAATAAATTGATCCATTGGCAGGTCACTTAAGGTAATACCTGCATTTACAAATACAAAGAGCGGTAAGATTAAATAGTTAACCCAATATTGAATATCTTCCTCAAATGACTCTGAAACAGCAACCTTACTACCTGAACTTGTTGTTTGTTCTATAGGGATACAAAAAGCCAGCACAACACCAGCCAATGTTGCATGAACACCACTTTTTAGCACACTAACCCATAGCACTAAACCAACTAAAATATAGGCCATTTTTCGAGCGACGCCAAAATAATTGAATGCAATTAAAACCAAGCAACACGTTCCGGCAACAACAAATGAAATGGCTGATAACTCGGATGAATAAAAAAGCGCAATGATAACAATGGCGCAAATATCATCAATAATTGCCAATGATAATAAGAATATTTTAAGCGATGAAGGAACATTTTTACTCAAAAGCGTAAACACCGCCAAAGCAAAAGCCACATCAGTTGCTGTCGCTATTGCCCAGCCATCAATAGCAATATCATGAGAATAATTTAACAGAACATAGATACCTGCAGGCATAACAACACCACCAACCGCAGCCACAAGAGGTAACACTGCTCGTTTCCAGCTTGATAAATCACCTTCCAATATCTCTCTTTTGACTTCGATTCCTATCAATAAAAAGAAAATAGCCATTAAGCCATCATTCACCCAATGATATAGATGCTTATTAATACTAAAGTTGGCAAAACGAACCTCAATATCAATATGCAAGATTGAGTGGTATAAATGGGCAAGTGATGAGTTACTAATTAATAATACTAATACAGTAACTATCATTAAGATAATGCCAGATGATGACTCTTTTTTAAAAAACTTCTGAGTAAAACGTATCAAAGCTAACACCAAACTATTACCAATACGGATAAGCTTACCTTAACAAACTGGTTATCTACAAACAAACCTATATAAGCAAATCGACTTTAAAAGTAATGGGCAACCTCTAACATATCCTCTTCACTTAGACTACCATGTGTGTATTTATTCAGCATGTTGTAATCAGGGTAATCGCACTTAATTCCCAAAAATGATTTTCAATAGGTATGAGTGATCCCAGCCAGCCCTAGCACGTTTGGTTTTTATCCCAACTTTAAGAGACTTTTCAGTTTTTAATAAATTTA
>JAOMSY010000031.1 GCA_028355575.1 Francisellaceae bacterium
CAAAACAATGACGCATGTTTGTTTTAAAGTTCAGAATATTGAAGAATATCTTGAAGGGCAGAAAATTTTAATGGAGCTGTATGAACCTTTTGAAGGTTACAAAGCAGCCATGATCGAAGTTGAAGGAGCGCCTATTGAGCTTATTGAAACAAGCATGTCTGAAGAAGAGATTTGGAATGATGATAAGGAAGGATCATATATGTATCCCGCTAAGTAACTTACTTTTTATTAGGCAAGGTAATACACGTGGCAATAAAAATTATTCCTAATACTATTATATAGTAAGCAGGAATGAGGTTGATTTGAGTTTTTGTGATTAAATATGTCATTATTAATGGCGCAGAACCACCAAAAATTGCCACACTTATATTAAAGCTTATTCCAAAACCGGTATATCTTAACTTTGGTTTAAATAACCCAGATGTATTGGCAAATATTGGTGCAATGACAGCACCACTTATCAGCGTAAATATGATAATAATCAATTGAGATAGTTCAGGATAATGCGCTAACCCATAATAGATTGGTATCACAGATATTATAAGGATTAAACTACTCCAAATTAATAGTTTTTTCCCACCGAATCTGTCTGCTATTAAACCAAAAAATACACAAGAAATGATTAAAGTGATCATGCCTATTGAGCATTGCCATAATATATCCGAAAAGTCGTAATTAAGGTAAGTGCTGGTATAGGCTGGCATATAAGCAAAACCCATAAATACTAACACGGCAATTAATGGTGACATTAGAAATGTCCGTAACATGTTCTTCCACTCATCTCTAAATGATTCAATAATCGGGTTATGGCTAATTTGGTGATTAGATTTGAGCTTTTTAAAGGCTTCGGTTTCTTGAGTTCTAGTACGGACATATAAACCAGTAATAATAATCACTAAACCAAATACAAAAGGAATTCTCCATGCCCAGTCTTGTAGTTGTTGTACAGAAAAAATTGTAGTCATTAAATAGCTTGCAAAACTTGCTAATAATAATGCTATGAATGATGAGGAAATCAGTAGAGCACTAGATAAATTTTTCTTATTTGTGGGAGAGTGCTCCAATATAAAAGAAGTTGCACCACCAATTTCTCCGCCTACTGCTAGCCCTTGTAAAATTCGGATAATCATTAATAACAATGGTGCCAAAATGCCAATGGCAGCATAAGTGGGGAGTATTGCCATTAATATGGTAGGTATACCCATTAATAAGAGTGATGAGACCAGTGTTTTTTTTCGGCCATATTTATCACCAAAGTAACCTAGAATTATTGCACCAATTGGTCGCATTAGAAATCCAACAGCAAAGGCAGTATAAGCGTATAATAAAGCAATAAAACCTGAGTCTTGCGGTAAAAATAATTTTGCAATAATTGGCGCAGCAAACATGCCATAAATATAAAATTCATACCACTCGGCAATGTTACCTACCATGGTGCTTACAATAACTTTTTTAGATAACTGCATATAACTTGAATGTTTATAAAAAATCTATTGTATTTGAAAATGACAACTAATGACAATTGCTATTTTAACGTATTTTATGCTTATTTTGAGCTAAAATTATAACTAAGTCTCATTGTTTAGAAATAATATGAAAAAGCTATTAATACCATTATTTTTAAGTGTTTTATCAGCTAATCTATTTGCAAATAGCGGAACGATTCAAACACCTAAAGGTAATGGTGTTATCATAGATGATGTATCTCAAGATATTACTTGCACAAATGGCAAGGATTGTTCTTCAGCTTTATTAAATACATTAAAGTCAAATTATAATGTACCAGGTAGTAATTTTTATATTATGCCCGATTTTATGAGCATTACTCAGATTTCAGGTAAAAATTTACAACTAGCATATGATGACTGTCAAAATTATGGGAAAGTAAACCCAGATACGGGTAGAGCGCTTTATAAGCCAAGAAGCTATATTCTTAATTATAGTTCTTTACCTTTATTAAATGCTGCTGACTTTGCAAGTTATGGTATTCCAGTTCCAAATGGTTTAGGGCAATGTATTCCGGGGCAGACAGTAACTGCTTTTTATGCACAACATGCGCAGAATAATGAAACGAATTATGTGTTACCCATGATCAATGGCTCAGCTTATGAACTTAATACGGCAACTGATACACAGTTGGTGACATTGGCTGATAATATAGCACAAATTATAAATAATGACCCGAATGCTAAAGGCGTTGCTTTTGACCTAGAAAAGCCAGCAATGAATAAAAATGTAACCACTACTTTTATTGGTGAGTTGTCAAAAAAATTGGCATCAAAAAATAAGTTAGTGGCAATATATGATGCTGAACTTCAATCGCTAACACCTATTAGTAGTCAATATCAAAATGTGATTGCTTTGGTATCATTATACGATTATGGCTTAAATCCAAATGAACCGTATGCGCCTATATCTGTATTAGATTATCAAAATTATACAGCTGAGCATGCTGTTCCTGGATATTTTGGTGGCTTCGGTGGAGATATTCCAGTAATGTTTGTTGCCCCAGCTGCAGCAACGACAACGTTATATGAAAATTTAGATCTATTTAATAAAAATGAACCCAAGGGTACTAATCCAGATCTAAAGTCTGTATCAACCACTTGTGACAACAATAATTTTCCTCAATACCTAGGTACTTATTTGAAAAGTCCAAAGTCTGGTGAGAGTTCGATGAGTTATTATTTATCGCAGTGTGAGAGGTATATCAACCCAGATGTTAAACAAGAGCAATACTTAAATGCTAGTTTAAATGCAATTACCACAGGTTATAAATCAAATACCAATTCTAATAAATATCTTGTCGGAGTATTAATGTATAACCAAAAGCCAAGAGGGTTTTATGCAGTATCCTGTGCAAAAGCAGCAGTTAATATATTAGCTACGCCAAGTTTAAACAAAAAGTGCTTAGGATTTTATCCTGAAACAATATCAAATCAAGAGTGGAATGACCTGCAAAATTGGGAAAACCCTTCGAATAATTAAGAATAAATTAATTGATTGGCAACATTATTAAGTGGCTTACGTAGTAGGTCACTTGTTTGAAATCCAGGTTTAACGAGCTCAGAACTTTCATTTTCAATAATTATTGAATCAACTAATTTTTTATTCTTAACATCATAAATTCTTAAGTTCACAGCTAATTTATTTGGCACACCAGACCAAAATGTTGCGTAATTTGTCCAAGTTAGAATTTTAGGATACACAATATAATCGTATCCTTTTTGGCGGGTGTTTTTAATGGCTAAATTTAGGTCATCTGTTTCTTGTTCTAGATTAATATTCTGAAAGTAACGACCTAGTATATCTGAGACAATGTTTGCTGTTTGAGAGCCACTGCCAGCAATTATTTTACCAGTAAGCTCATTATCCATACCATCTTTTGGTACAAAAACGCATATTCGGCTTTCTTTATGAAGCTGTATTAATTCATTTGTACTAATAGTGTTGTCATTTGAATTGTCAGGTGACTTGCCTTTATCAATAGTAATGTTAGTTGTGGATGCACAGGCAGACATTAAGACTGTAATAACTATTAACAAGAAATATTTCACTTAATTCATTCCTGTACCAATTCTGGTCGAAATTATAACAACAATAATAGTTTATTCAACTAAGCTAAGCATATTAAGTATATTTATTTGTTAAAAATTATCATATAAATCATATAATAAAGTAATACTTTAAGAGACATAAAGTTAATGTCTAATAATGGCAGTTATATATGATTAAAATTTATTAATTTAAAACGCTTATTTGGAGCTATCTGGAAGAACTGATAAAAGTGATGGGTCATTTATTCTGTTTGATAACCTTGCATAAATTATTAACCGTTATAGGCTTTGAAAAATAAAACCCTTGAAATATATCATAGCCACTATTTCTTTTATGTAATCATAACCTCCTTATTATTATTTAATGCAAAATTAGTATTGTACGAATATCAGTTATTCAGTGCTTAGGAAATCCATCCCAGGTATGAGTTTTTCATTACACAGAGGTTGCTTTTAAAGGTTAATATATATGCCTGTTGAACTGATTTACATTTTCAATAACAAGCTTTTAAATAAATGATAAGGAAAAACATGAAATTAAATAAAAATACCAGCCTAATTGCTTTAACTTTTTGCCTTTCAATTGGTTCTAACATTGTGTATGCAGATGCTCGTTCACAGCTTACCCTAGAAAATAATTGTAGCGAACCAGTTACCTTTACAGTAAATGGTGATAATGCAGGGCTAAACCAAACAGTAACATTAAAGCCAAATGATTATACGAATATTGGAAGTTATATTAATTCTAACCAGCTTTCTCATACAACATCTAATATAAATATTGAATATACTAGTAATAATCATTCTGGTGCAGTTGATTTTTTATTGAATAATGGCTGGAAAAGTAATAATGCTGACTTTAAAAATTACAAGGGTAGTATTGAGGTAGAGCATAATAGTTTTAATAAAAGTTTTCATTATGACTGGCATAGCTATAGTGCATCAGTAAAAGAGAAAATCCCTAGCTTCACTGTTTCTGCTTGCGCTCAAAAACTCAATATTGAGAACAGTGACCTTAATCAATATAAGCGTGTATTAATATTTGGTGACAGCTTAAGCGACCAAGGATTATTATATAAAACAACGGGTGGTCTAGTACCAAAATCGACACCGTATTTTAGAGGCATGTTTTCAAATGGAAACCCCTGGTCAATACAACTTACCAACAGGCTAAAATTAAATGGTATTCCAGTGAGTAATTATGCTGTTGGCGGTGCAACTGTTGTATTTGAACCAAAATGGGCAAGCACAGGACTGCCTTATAATTTAGCCGGAGAGCTAAAGGCATATAAAGCAGACTCCAGTGCAAAAAACACCAAGGAAAAGCTCGCTGTATTTTTTATTGGTGCCAATGATTATTTAACTTCAAAATCAGATTTAACGAATGATCAAATTAATTCCGCAGCAGATATCGTGACAAATAAAATAATTAGTAGTATTGAGCAGGTTAATGCGCCAGAAACAATTATTATTGGCTTACCAGATTTGGCATTAACGCCAGAGTCTCATCAACGTGGTAATGAACGTGTTCTGTCTGCAATTAGTAGTAGGCATAATGCGAATCTTCAAGCCTATGCCGCAAGTCATTCAAATAATGTCAAATTTATTGCTTTAGATAGTATGTTTAATATGTTATTAACTAACACTCAAGCATTTAATAATAAGTATCACACGACACTTAACCCTAATATTGTCTCAAATTCTTGTTGGTCAGGTGGTTATTTTTCTTCGAAAGGCGGTTCAAATAAAGACCAACTTTATCGTACACTTTTAAAAAATGAACAGTCTGAGCAAGACAATAACATTAATAATATTCCTCTTACTCCTGGTATCACAACCTCTATATTAGCGGGTGAAAGTGGTGCAATGTGTAATAACCCTCAACAAATGGCATTTTGGGACCACGTACACCCAACATATGAAGTTCACAAGGCACTATATCAATACATACTTGAAGAACTAAACATCACCTCTAGCACTATTAGTTAAGTAGCAGTATGACATTTACTGGGTTATAAAAATCATTTTGGCCAGCTAAGGCAAGAACAAGTGTATAATGTACCATCAGCAATTTCAATTGGCTTGCAGTACAGCCTAAACTTGTCACTTAAAACTTCTGTAACTGTTTTATATTTTTGTTGAGTAATCAAGGTAGCATCATCCTCAACATTAAAAATAATTGAATTATCTTTATCTGGAATCGATTCATTGGCACTTTTACCTCCCACTAACCGAATAACACCGATTTGTAGATTTTCAGTTTCTTTAGTTATATTTTGATTAGACTCTGACTTCTCAGAAATAGAAAACAATAATTCACCTGATTCTTTCTGACTATTTACGTACAATTCAGAAATGGCAGCTTCGACCAACGCATTATTTTTTGACTTTTCTATATATCTTGGGTTAAACGTTACCCGCTTAGTGTCATCTCCACGGACAGTAAAATGATATTTATCACCTAAAACAGGGCTGTTGCTGAGAATGCAGTCTTCTTGTATTTTTATGTAAGTATTGTTCGTTGCATTTATTTGAACCGCAATCGAAACCAGTAAAAAAGAAAAAATGAACTTGTTGGGCAGTGTAAACATTTTACCTCCTATTCTTAAATTATAAAAACACCCTCTATAAGTTAGCCTAAATTCAAGTTCAAATTCAGATTCACATTAAAAGTATAATGCTTATAACTAGGGACATGTGAATCTTATTGGTTCGCGAGCTATATTATTACGCATTCCATCATTACCAGCAATCCAGTTTTTGGCCACATAATCAGCTACATTACCCTTCAAATCCCAGGCAGCGATATTGTCTCGATCGTATAGCACCACATTACCATCAGATTGCAATTTTAGCGTAAGTGGAGGAACGGGTAATTGATTATACTTAACACCACTGCGGTGCTTTCCTTGTATTAGAGCATTTGCTTTAGGCGTTAAACCGCATCCATTAACGCCAGAATTAGCAGAAGCTAAATCAGGGTACAATACCATATTACCATCGGTTTGAAGCCTTAAAATTCTGTAATCTTTTGACATTCCTTGTTCCCAAACAGTCTGAAAGTTACCGTTAACATTTTCTTGTATTTTTAGCGTTCCATCCTCGAGAGTTAGTTTAGAGAGGTATCTATTAGTATCAAGTCCGTAATTTCTAAAACCAAGTGTTGGTCTTTCTGGGGTTAAAATATCTATATGTTCATCAACAGCCGTAAATTCAATATCATTTTTATGAAGAACACAAGGCGTAGCATATGCTGTTTGAACAAGATTAATAACCCTATCACTTTCACTGATGAAAGATAATAAATCTCGCCCTATACATAGTTGATTTGGAGCAAGTTTGTGGCAAATATTACTTTCTGTTGCGCACTCTATTCTCCAATCCATGTATTTTCGATGTCGAGCACTGTCAGACTGATATCTTGAATCCGTTCTACCAGCCAACATAAAGACATCTATTGCGCCAGTTGGCGAAGTATATTGCCAATAAGACTTAACATTACTGATACCGGAACTATAGTCGTTATCTGATTTTTTTTGAATTTCATCAATATTATAACTTATAAATCCCTCATGTTCTTCCAATTTATTTCTATTACAACCATATACACCTTCTTGTTGGAGTAGTTTTAATTCTCCACCATTGTTTATCATTGGCCTTAAGTCAGCACAATGATTACCACCTTCAGTAAATTGACTGAATGAAGGAACACTATGACTTATATCAGCTTTCATAAAATAATCATGCATTAAAATTTCTTTATTGTTAGAAAAGTTCAAAGGCTCAACCTTGGCAGCTATTCCACCATCTCCATTTGAGCCTCGATAAAACAAAACTGGTGTATTTGGCTTATTATTTAATTTTAGGTTATACGAATATTCCTCTAAATTTGATGAGCTTCTATTACCGTTTTGACCATTACATAAAATTCTTAGCTTACCTTCTCCATATTGACCTTTATATCCTAGTTTACCGTTATATTTAAAGTCAGAAATCAGAGGGGAAACATATAGATAACATATAGAAGCCCAAGGATGGGCATATAAGAAACTTTCTGATCCAGAAGCAGGCATGTGATTCATTGTTCTCACAGGTTTTGTTAATATTTCGAAATTGATTTGTTTAAGCTTATTATCTTTTTCTAGCATGCTATATTGGTATGTTGTTGAAAAATCAGAGTATAAATTTTCTGAAAATGTTTTCATTAGCCTTTGTTGTGGTGAGTTCATATCGATTGCGTAGTATGTAAGGAAATTGTTCATATTTATATCTATCAATTCAATTGGTGAAAGATTGGGGTGCTCAATATTTGCTTTAAGGTCTACACCAGCAACTTCAATACTTTGGATATACTCAGGATATAAACCAGCAAGATAGATAAATGACTCGGTAGCTTTGATATAATTAGAGAGTACCGCGGAAAGCGCAATAGTGACCTGGAGATTAGAGTTATTGTAAGTCTCTATTAAGTCTAAAATATTTTCCTTAGCAAATTCATGAGTATCTTGGCCAGCAATCAAATAACTCTCAACACTAGCGCTATAAGAATTAAGAATTTTTTTCTGCAAAATGATAGCTGAGTTAAGATGTTTATATAATGTATTATAATTTTTAACAATTTTCTTAATTTTGGTATCAAGGCCAGGTAGGTTCGATCTATTTTTATCTGATGTTAATAATTCTGATACATTACTATTTATTATTGAGTAGTTTTCTCCAAAACTTCTAATATTTTCTTCAAGATCTACAATATTATTCTTCGCATCAGTCTCATGGATTAGTGAAAACTCTTCACCTAGTGCTTTATTCAAGTCATCAAAGCGAGAGTCAAGATTATCAATCTTAATAATTATTTCATCTAGCTTCTCATCCATCTCTTCAAGTTTATTCATTACTTTCTCTAGAGGGTCTTCCTGTGGCATAAACATATTAATAATACCAACTGCCAAATTTAAGTAATCTGTCCCTAAACTGATAGAGTCAAATACACTCACAAACTCACCAGGTTTGTGTCTTTTGTGCTCAAGGTGAATATATTCTTTAATCCCCCCAGCAACATCATTGATTTTGTCAGTATATTTTTCGACTCTTTCGGTTACCTCACCAGCACTTGCAAATGCAATGTCTGTGGAAAGAAATGATAAAATCAAAGGAATGAAAATCTTAGCTATTTTTTTCTTTTGGAATTTAATTTTTCTCATTTATTTGCCTCTTTTTTAATGATCTGCATACTTCTACCGTCCAGGTCGTATTCAATAGTAATTACGTCATCATCTACTGTTCTGAGTATTTGTTTACCAGTATTTATTCCATAGCTTGAACGAACTTTGACATAAACTTTATACTCTTCATTATTTTTATTAATTGAAACCTCTAATAATTCAATTACAGAGTTTAGATTATAATTTGGCCCTGTTGAGATTACTTTTTGCCATAATTTTTGACCATTATTAATATTTACTGCATAAATAAAAGTATTTGAACGCCCAGTCGCTTCACTGCCAAATAAAGTTCCATTATAAACACCGCTAATTACCAAAACTGATGTTTCTTGGTTATTAGTTTTTTCATCTGTAACTGGAATTACTGAAGCTGATAATATCTGCATCAGCTGACTAGACTCAAAAGGTATATCAAATTTCCAGAGCTGTTTACCAGGTGACGAGGATGCTTGCTTGATTATTGTGATTGGGCTTTTAGTGTAAGCGTTATAATTTGAAATTTCATAAAGCATTAGTTCTTTATTTTCAATGTTCTCTATTTGTATTTTATTAGTGGGATATTTTTTTTATTTCCTCAGGTGTCATTTTTGCAATTTGACTTCTAGTATCATTTTCTTGTATTTTCTTATTTGATACACTTGTGTCTTGATTAGGCTTTCCAGCAATGCTATCAATTCCTAATGCGGTATTTAAATTTGTTATTAAAATTGAAACACCAATAAGCATTATAGTTCTTTTAAAATTTATCATATCGTATCTTGTTTTTTAGCATATTTATAAATATAGCTTATATTCTATATAATATGATTTGAATATTTCATAACTAGTTAACCCTAACAATGAAATATTCATAAATAAGCTTGGGCTTAAGGTGCTTTATATAGCAATTCCAAACGATAACAGATTAATCAAATGAGTTCTTCTCTGCTTCTTCAAACTTTGAACGAATAACTTTTCTTAAGCTTGCTAAGTATTTATTATCATTTTTTCGCATTAATACTAGATACTCTATTGCCTCATCTTCAAACTGATATTCAGGTAATATCTCAACTAAATTTTTTCTGCCAATATCATTGTCAGCATTGTAAGGATGCAAAAAACCTACCCCTAAACCAGATTCTAATAACTTAGCTTTTATAATATCAAAGTCAGCTCGATACTTTATTTTAGCGTTCATTGAATGTCTTTTTCCATCTGGAGTGCTCAGCAAGAGCGCATTATTTCTTAGCTCATCATTCCTACAAACAAATTCACATTTCTTTAAGTCATCAATTGAACTAATTTTTTTAACTTGATACAAATATTCATTCGTAGTGTAAAGCCTAAACCTTTCTTTACCACGGAAACAAATAACCCAATCATCAGGGTTAATCATATTTAAAATGTTATTATGGATGATAATTAAATCAAATAATTGAAATCGCTCTCTAAATTGAAAGCCATAATTTGCCGCATTTTCGTAACTATAGGTATGCATATTCACACTAACCCGCGGAAATTCCTTTCCCATCTTCGGTAAAATAGTATTGGCAAAAAACATTGAAAAACCAGCTGGCATTAAAAATGCATGTTTATTATCGTAATACCTAAATTCATTTGCACCTTTCAATGATTCAATTGTGTGTTCTAGTGACTCATAAATATTTGAGGTATTAATAAAGTAATTTAAACCATATTCAGTTGGTACAATCGAATTCCCTCTTTTTGTGAGTAATTTTTGATCTAAATACTTTTCTAGTTGCGAAACTTTATTTTTGATGGTGTTAGTATCAACACCTAAATGATCTTTTGCCTGACGGATCGTGCCAAACTTAACAATAGAAATAAAGTACTTTGTTGCTTCAATAATATTTTTGTTATATGAATCAGACATACTATATGGCCTAATTAAGAATCTATCTCATAGTATAGATAACGTTTATCTGATATTCATAGCTACCGCCTGAATATTTATACACTTTTCATTTGCCTTTTATTTTTCAAAAATTAGTACTTTATTCGAATACAATGGGTTACCAAACCACCCTTTAAACCCACAAGATTTATGAATGATTTCTTTACCTGAAAGCTTATTCAGCTGCTTTGCATAAGATTTAGTATATTTAAAGTCAACGATAATTATCCTTCCACCAGGCTTGGTGATACGATAAATTTCTGATAGTGCCATATTTCGCTCATGTGATGACTTTAAACTATGAATGGCAATGCTTGAGGTTACTAATTCAAATGATTCATTCTCATAGGGTAGTTTCAACATATTCCCTGTGGCTATTTTAATATTTTTTGCCTGATTTTTTTGGGCATTTAATTTTGTTTGTTCAGGACTGTTACCTGATTGATCCATTTTATTCCAGATGTCTATTCCTTCGGCAACAGCAGAAGGATAATATATTGCCGTCTGTATGAGAGCCAAGCCACGCCCACAGGCAATATCACAAGACTTGGTAATATTTTCTGGAGCATATTTACCAATGAGTTTATTCCAGATATAGAATTTCCCTCTTAATGAAGTATGCAGATATATTAGAGAATTGATAAGGAAAAATAGTGAAACAAATAAATAGCTATATGATCGATAAATAATACATAAAATAAAAAATGCTAACGATATTCCAATGAATGTTATAGGCACATAAGGCGCATCAATACCATAATTTCCTTTAATAAATTTGTGCATACCGCCTCCTTTTTCTATTTAAACTAATCTTTTATCAAACGTTAGTTCTGAGTATGATTTACTTATATGTGAAAGTGGTAAATTTGAAGTAACACCAGAATATAATATATACGATGATATTAATGTAAAAACGATCACTGGAAGTAAAGCTGTAACTATTCTTTTAAACATAATATTGTCCATTTGTTGCTAACCATAGATATTATACCAAAACTCATTAACACTACTTTTATGAATAATTCATACCATAAATGTATATTTCAGAACTATTGGTTCAAACTAATCGCCTTGGATGAATCGGCAAAATGATGTTCTAGAATCAACCATAAATGCTATTTTCGGTTTTTGTACTAGATGTATATAAAATGTTTTATGCGAGGGCTATCCAACAAAAATAAAATGACCCATCACTTTTGTCAATTCTTCCATACAGGCTTTAATTGTGAGAAATTATACTTACTATCAACTATACGATACTAAAACATCGCTATACTTAAGTAAGTAAAAATAAAGTACGAACTCATATGAAATTATGGCACAGCGTGTGTATATGTTTATTACTAATATGTGGCTACACAGTTTCTTTTTCTAAGCAATTAACTTATCCAGGTTCTTCTAAAGCTGTACCTCTTGGTATCTATGTTGCTGATATTTCAAATATTGATTTTAAACTACAAACCATAGATGTCATTTTTTGGGTCTGGTCAATACAAGATAAAATTGACGAAAAACTTGGGCAAGAATTAGTCCTAACAAATGCAGTCAATCAAGACATGATTAAGCAGTCTGTTAAGAAACTACCAAATGGACAATATAGTAATTTGTTTGGTTACAAAGCAACATTGCATCAACATTTTAATGTAAATAAGTTTCCTTTGGATGATCAAGTTGTAAGCATTAGTGTTGAAAATGTGGATAAGACAATTTCAATCATGCATTTTGTACCAGACATTGAAGGTTCTTATGTTGATAAGGGTGCAGACTATTTACCTGGTTGGAAAATTGGTAGAGCTTCATGGCAGATTACCAATAAGCAATATGGTTCAGCAGAAAGAAATGAAAAATTAGGCAAAGATGTAGCGATCTATTCTACCGCTAATTACAGCATTGAATTAATTAAGCAACCTTTAAGGTCAGTGATTAATACCTTTGGAATTACTTTTCTGACTTTTATTTTAGGGGTTTGTATTTTCTTGGTGCCACCGACTTTATTGCAGGTGAGAATGTCATTATTTGTTGCATCAGTTTTTGCAATTGTAGGTAATCAGATTGCTTTACAGTCGTCTATTCCTGTGAGTAATGAAGTGATGTTAGTAGATAAAATTTTCTTATTAGCTGTTATATCCTTGGTGATTAATTTATTCTTAGTGTTCTTTATCCATTATTATCAAACGCTCAAACCTAATAATGCTAAATTGATAAATCGTATAGGCTTGGGTTTAAATATTGGATGTGTACCGCTAATTTGTTTGATTATTATATTAACTGCGATGATGCATTAAGCTGGGGACATAGACTGGTATATAAATGCTAATTATTTTTGGCTTAGACATATAACTCTAGCTTTTAAATTTCGATTTACGGTAGTAGGCTTATTTACATTCATTTATTTGAGAATAGAATTTTATGCATAAGCCTGCTGATAATCAGTTTTTAGTGTCGTGCATATTTGGAATATTATTTAGTTGTTGTTATTTCTTTGCATCAGATCTATATATCCCCTCTCTTGCAGATATATCTCATTCATTCAAGGTAAGATCTGAGTCTGTCCAATTCGTGTTACAGGGTTTTTATTTGCCATTGGCTTATCACAATTAGTATATGGGCCATCAACCGACAAGCATGGGCGTAAGCCTATTTTATATATTGGTGCTATGATTATGCTTGCAAGAACATTGTGTTGTTTATTTGCACCAACTATATTGTTTTTTAATACTGGTCGAGTAATTCAAGGGTTAGGGGCGGGGTGTTTTGCTGCAACTATGAGTACTATTGTGCGTGATGTCACCACAGTAGAAAAATTCACTGCCATTTGGCCTTGGATGGCAATTAGCTATACTGTTTTGCCAAGTATTGCGCCTATGATTGGCGGTTATCTAAACATGTTTGGTGGATGGCAAGCTGATTTTATTTTTATGCTTATCTTCCAAATATTGTTACTTCTAGGGCTCATTTTTATATTTAAAGAAACGCATCATTACAAAGATCTATCTGCGACAAAAATAAAGCGAGTGGTTGGTATCTATAGGTGGATGTTATTCAATAAATACTTTTTACTATATACATTATGTGCAATTGTTGGGTTCTCAGGGCTAATTTTCTTTTATACCGTTGCACCATTTATTTTTATTCATGAATATGGCTATAGTTCAGTTGTTTTTGGTTGGATTGCATTTAGTCTTGTATTATTCATGGTAATGGGGCGTTTGATTAATAGCTTTTATTCATCAAAAAAATTTACAACTGATGTGAATATTTTGATATTTACTATCGTTTCTGTAATCGGTGGGTTGATTTGTTTGGCATCGTTTCTAATGCCAGATCATGCCATTGTTTTATTATTAGTGGGCATGATGATTTTTTGTTTAGGTACTGGCGTAACAAGCCCTAATAATTCAACTCAGGCTTTAAATATCTTTCAAGAAAATAAAGGATTTTCAGGTGCTTTATTCGGGTGTGTTTATTTGTTATCCCCGGGTGTGGCTAGTGCTATTTCAATCTTTTTTCCGGATAGTGTTTATTCAATCTGTGGGTTTTTGTTTGTAGTTAGCATTTTATCTTTACTAGCAATTCTTGTTATATTTTATCTTAAGAAAAGGTAGTTCGAGATATCTCATCCAAGATGGTTATATAACATCTTTTCTTAAACAAACCTTAAAAGGTGTATTTTATACACCTATCTAAATATTAAATATTTGGTATTCTCTCTGCGGCTTATGTGTTGGATGTGTTTTGTACACATGATTTATTGGTCGATATTTGATGCGCTGATCAAGTGTATTTTAATTGAATTACTAGGAGAGGAAATGAGGATTAAGAAATTATTTATATTAAGCGGGATAGGCTTAAGCCTGTTATCAGGTAGAGCCTTTGCTGGAGAGTACCATGATTTGAAGATACAGAATGATACTGATGTGACAAAGCAGGTGGTAGTTAACTGGACTGATTGTTTTTACACTGATACAAATGGGAATCCTAATCCTGGTGTTAAATTATATATTCCCCCTCACTCACCAGTTTTGTGGCGTAGTGAAACTAAGAGTAAATTTGGTAGTGGGTGTAATATGCAAAGCTCTAAATCTATGTCTTTTTATATTAACGACGTTGATACTGGAGAGCATACCGATACTTTCTTAATGTATTATAGTGATGCAAGTTATATTACTGCTCATTATCTTAAAAATGAGACTACAGGTGATTATTTAACTTTAACAGGAAATGAACCTTTTTCTGGCCAAATTACCATTACGCCAGATAATGACTATATTGGGTATAATGACCTTTACCCAAAAAAATTATCTGGAACAACGCCAGCTTCAATTGGAGCAAATTATTTTAAGACGTCAGGGGAAGAGCCTAATAATATAATTATTAAGAATGGGACGAAAGAACAGCTCAAAATTAAGAAAATACACACTACCTGTCCCACTGACCCAAACGATCATAATCAAATGACACCGTGTGTAATTTTTGATGAAAAAAATGTAATAAATTATCCTATTTCACCTGATGGTGAGATAGAGATTCCTTTTCAATTTAATATGACTATATATCCTGGCTATACTCTTGTTGGACAGCAGTCCGTACCAGCTGATTATGTGCAAGTACCATCAACGGTAACCATTGATTTAGAAGATGGAAAAGGTGGTTCATGTAAGGTTGTAGGAACAGCAAAAGTTATTGCAGAAGATGGTACACCTAAGATATCTAATTTATTTCAAAAAAATGATAGCAGTGCATTAAGCTATATGGAGCTAACTTCACCAGGCATGGCCTCTCCAGATGATCCAGAAAGTCTATTTTATGCGGTAGGTGACTGTATTTCTAGTGATTCTGATAAGTGTATTGAGTATGTAGATACAGATAAAAGAAGCACTTGGGTTGGAAATATTACACTAAACACTTGTGGAGAGATATCTCAAAAAGCTGAAGCAAAGATTTTTAATTTAACCAATAACACATTTACTTCAGTTAACAGTAATTCATCTGACTTATTGGTTAATGGCGTTGATAAACTTGAGAATGCCACGCTTGATTCTTTTTCGGATGTTCAGTTAAGCCGCAATGATGCTAAATTGCCTGAGAATTATGATTTTGGCTTCGATGTAAATATACAAAACCAAAGTCATCATTATGATGTTAAGGCTACTTTTATTGGTGAAAATAGAGGTTGTAAGGTGATTCCATCAGAATATCATTGCAATGTTGAGGGGGATGAATCTAATTCTGATATAGCGATCTATCAGAATAACATTCAGCTATTACAGTTTAAGCAAAGTTTAGCACATTAATATTTATTATAAGGAAGTAGATAATGAAACTTAAAAAATTAGTATCGCTTGTTTCAATTATAAGTTACTCAAGTGTTTTCTTAGTTGATCCTGTTTATTCTGCGATGAAGATAGAAAGTCGTGATGATACGCGTGTGGAGCAAAATGGTTCGGATGGAGAATCGTCTGATGCATTAAGTACAGCAACATTAAATAATATGTTGGCATTAGCAAATAGTGGTGGTGATAGCTTCCAATCACAAGCAGGTGATTCAGGTTTGCCCGCGTCTATAGCAGTTAATCCTGAGAAGCTTCAGGTTGAGTTCTCAGAGAAAATCGCCACATTAAGTAGTAATGCAATGGGGAATTTTTCATTTGCTTTAATGGTAAACAACATGAAACCTTCTCAGGCATTAGGGAGTGTGATTAGCAATGTAGATTTATCATTAAATTTACCCTATGTGAAGTATATTAAGACAAAAAATAGTATTGATTATTATGAATTAATGATAAATAACAATAAGTTATTTTTCAAAGTAGCTAAAGATGAGAATGGGAATAGACAAGTATCCTTTTCATATCAAAAGAAAAAGAATTTTGAGTTAACCTTTGAAGATGACACGCATATCAAATTTGTTAGTCAGGATGGCTCAACTTTCTTATTTGAAAAATCAAAAGATGATAATTTAAGTTATTTATATCCTGTTACGGACCTAATCAGTAATCAGGGTAGCAAATTTAGTTTTGACTACCGAAGTGCAACACGTTATACAGGTGTTTTGTCTAGTAGTGAAGACCTAGATGGTAGGTATAAAAACTACGAAGGTTTTGATATCAAGAATAATGATGGCCAGGTTATTGCAACCACAGGTAAGTTATCTGATAATATTTATTTGGTCACTTATAAAGATTTTACCGGTACAAACCAGACTTTCAGGATATCTCGTTCTGGTTCAGAAATTAGTTTGGTTAACCCAATTGGCGATGCCATTAAACTAAATTTGAATGACAATTTAATCACACAAGTTCTTTTCCCAAATGGTGTAACTTACGATGCAAACTATAAGGAAATAAATACAGTAGACTATCTTATTGATGGTAAATCAGCAGCAGTGAAACAAAACGCTAGTTATGTGACAGGCTTCACGAAGCATTTACATAATCAATATAGTACAGATCAGCAGTATAACTATAGTTTATCAACGGATAGTCATAATTACCTGGGTAACCATATTGGTTGTTCTGAATCGACGATGAATAATTTAGATTCTCA
>JAOMSY010000032.1 GCA_028355575.1 Francisellaceae bacterium
GAGTCAGCTAAAGAACTTAACGGTCATCTATTAAATTATTATCATGAATCTCAACTTTATCGAATAGATCATTACCTTGGTAAAGAAACCGTTCAAAACTTATTGGTATTTCGCTTTGCAAACCTAATATTTGAGCCTCTTTGGAATGCGAATCATATTGAAAATATTCAAATCTCAGGTGCTGAGAAAATTGGTATTGAAAATAGAGGTGGGTATTACGAAAAAAGCGGCGTTATCCGCGATATGATTCAAAATCATTTATTACAATTGATGAGTATTGTGGCAATGGAACCACCTGCAAATATGGATGCATATTCGGTTCGAAATGAAACTCTAAAGGTATTACAATCTATTAGAACATTTTCAAACGATAAAGAAGTGAAGAATAATGTCGTTGTTGGTCAATACGTTAAAGGGCTAGTTGATGGTGAGTCTGTCAATGCTTACCGGGGCGAAACAAATGTAACCGCTGACTCTATGACCCAGACATATGCGGCGTTACGTTTGTATGTAGATAACTGGCGTTGGAATGGTATTCCATTTTATCTTAGGACTGGAAAGCGTTTAGCAAGTCGCGTATCTGAGGTTGTAATTAATTTTAAACATACACCACACCCATTTTTTTCTCGAATACAAAAGTCAGAAGCATATAAAAACCAACTCATTATTAGAATTCAGCCTGATGAAGGGATTAAACTTACATTTGCAGCTAAAGAGCCTGGTTCAGGTTTCCATACGCGCGAGGTTGATATGAATTTCTTTTATTCAGAGTTTGATGCAAAAGCGATTCCACCTGCCTATGAAAGACTAATTCTAGATGCATTATCTGGTGATAGTACGTTGTTTTCACGTAACGATGCCGTGGAGACTTGTTGGAAAATTGTTGATCCAGTTATTAATGCGATAAATAAAGACCCAAGGTCTTTTTTGCAATTTTATGAAAGTGGTTCTTGGGGGCCTGAGTTGGCAGATAAGTTATTAGATAAGCTTGGGCATAAATGGCGAAATCCTTGTAATCAATTACGCAAAAAGAAATGTTAGTGAGAAATGATATGCAAAATGAAGTCATTATATTTGATGATGTAAATGATGTTTCTAAGGCAATATGTGAAAAACTTTTAGATTTATCCAAAGGGTGTGCAGAAGGTAAAATAATAAACATCTCTCTTTCTGGTGGTTCAACACCAAAAGTAATATTTCAAATGTTAGCTGAAAAATATTCACATAAAATAAATTGGAATGCTCTTCATTTCTGGTGGGGTGATGAGCGGTGTGTTAGTCATGAAAGTGCGGAAAGCAATTATGGTGAAGCAAAACGTATCTTATTTGATCATATCGAAATTCCAAAAGAAAATATTCATCCAGTTCATACTTCCTTATCTCCTGATCAAGCTAGTATTGCTTATGTTCAAGAAATGAGAAAATATATTCCTGTAAAGGATGGTATTCCTCGCTATGATTTAATTTTGCTTGGTTTAGGTACAGATGGCCATACAGCGTCATTGTTCCCAAATGATATTTCTATAGATTGTGCTACTTGGACCGCTGTTGCCGTGCAACCTGAGACGCATCAATCAAGAGTATCGGTTAGCTATAAATTAATTAATAATGCCCAGGAAGTTATTTTTATCGTTACAGGCAATTCTAAAGAAGATGTCATAAAAAATTTATTTTTAGATAAGCACAAAGCAATCAGATACCCGGCGCATTATATTAAATTGGGTCATGGGAAACTATTTTGGTATATGGATGCTGAAGCAGCTAAAGCAATCAAGCCTGCTTGCCAAGATTAATATCTTCTACTTTTGTTTTGATGTGCCAGTGGCTTAGGCCTTTGATAATGATTGCTGAAAACAGAAAAAGTTGCCAAGCAAAAATAACCCATAGCATAAAAATTGGAACAATAGCCATTGCACCATAGATCACCTGATAACTTGGCAAGTTTGATACATACAGTCCAAATAATGTTTTAAGTACTTCAAAGGTAATTCCAAAAAATATTGCGCCAACTATTACGTGTTTAAAAGGTATTTGCTTATATGGTAATAACCATTGAACGCATATGAAGGCAATCATATTAAATAGCATCGGTAAGTAAGCTAATAAATCAACTGCATAACCTAATGATAGTTTATCAACCCATTGTAAAGTCAATATGTAGGTTGTAATGGTCATACCGGCTAAGAGTAATAAAGGGGATGCGATAATAACTACAAGGTATGCACTTAAGGCCCTTACAATAGGCCGCTGTTTGTCAACTTCCCAAATATTATTCAATACCATTTCAATTGTTCTTAACATTAATGTAATAACAATGAAAAGTCCAAAAGCAGCTGTAATGGGTAAAGCTTGGCGATCAAGCGTGAGTTGGTGAATGTATTTGATAATAACGTCACTATTCACATTTGGAATGGCGGTATTAAGAATATAGTTTTGAAATTTTTCTTGCCATTGGTCAAAAATAGGCAGGCTGCTAATGATAAATAATGATGCCATTAAAAAAGGGATAATTGCTAAAAGGCTTTTAAATGATAACGAAGCCGCATGTAATGAGCATTGAGTTCTCAGAAATTCTTTAACAACCCAAGTGCAATAACGTATAAAGTTTAGGAATATAAGTAAAATTTTATGCTTAAGCATTTTCTTTTGATTTTGTCAGTGTAGTTAAGCTATAGCATATAATCATTAAAAATTAAATGAGCACATGGTGATCTTCAATATTTAGCGCTCTTTGTTTAATTTAAAGAAGTATTCTTATTGGCAGTGCAGAAATTAAAGAATGCCTCATGGCTCCCTTTTTGGAGGCTAGATGACTTATATAAGATGATAAATTCACTTGAGATTAAATTTGTTTCTATGGGTAGGACAATTAGTCTTCTGTCTCGTATTTCATCTTCGATTATGCATTTCGGTAGTATGCCAATTCCCAAATTAGCTAATATGGCTTCCTTTTTTGCCATAAACGAATCAACAATTATTGGGCTTTTTTTCATGCACCATTGTTTATATAATTTACTGTGTTTGCTCTGTGTGATCGACTTTACGTGGGTGGTCAAATGAGTAAAATGGGATATGTCTTCAGGGCTTATTTTTGTACAGTTAGTGATGGCGTTCTCAGATGAGGCGACTAAAACATGTTCAAAATCGAAAAGTTTGGTTTGTATTAAGTTAGGATCTATCGAGAAAGGATCGCTTATTAAGAAAAAATCATAGGTTTTGTCGTTAATTAGCTTCACCTGATCAATCCAACGATCAATTGTAAATTCAATTTTAATGTTAGGGAATGATTTAATAAATGGCTTTATTAGCTGAAACCCTATTCTTTGAAATGTATTATTCATAGAGAGCTTAATAGGCTGCTGCTCACTATTGGTTATGTCTAATATAGCATTAGCAAGGTTTTGTCTTGCTGATAAAAAAATAGCAGCTTCATTACAGAGCATTTGTCCAGTATAGGTTAGCTTTATGTGTTTCCCATCTTTTTGGAAGAGCTTTTCATTACAAATACCCTCTAGATTCTGGATATGTTTCCAGGCTGCTGGGGTTGATATATTTAATACTTTAGCTGCTTTAGTTATATTCAGGTATTTAGCTGAAAAGTAGAAGGTTTCTATTTGTTTTATCGTGAATGTTGTTGCTAGCATTTGAATGGAATATCATTAACTATAAGTTAATGATATATGATATTTTATCGAATTTACAGATATATAAATAATGATATGATGGTCCTATCTAATTATAAGTGCGGGGAGTAAAATGCATCTAGTTGAGAATGGTATTGTTACAGAAGAAGCTCAAAAAAAACCAGCTATGTTAACCTTAATTGTCTTAATATCATTGGCAAGTATTGGGTCTGTTCTCCCAACACCTGCACTTACAGATATGGCTAAATCTTATGGTGTTTTAGCGTATCAGACCGAATGGGTGATAAGTATTTTTGTGTTTGGGTATGCAATTAGTCAGATCTTTTATGGCCCCATTTCAAACAGTATTGGTCGCAAAAATGCACTCTATTTGGGCATTACTGTATCGTTAGTTGGTGGTTTGTTATGTGTCTTTTCTAATAGCTTGTCCAGTATGTTGTTTGGTCGTTTCATTATGGCGTTAGGTGCAGGCTGTGGGTTAAATATGACATTTACAATTATCAATGATTATTATGAGCCTAAAGAGGCTAGAAAAGTGATTGCTTATGCTTCAAGCGCATTTGCTATCCTACCAGGTTTGGCAATATTCATGGGTGGGCTGTTAACAAGTTACCTTAATTGGAGAAGTTGTTTTGTATTTCTTGCTCTATTTAACTTAGGTGCTTTGGTGTTAGTAAAGCTATTACCAGAAACGCATCATAAAAATAACAGAGTTAAGTTGAGTGCGAAAAATATTATTAGTCAATATTACAAGGCGTTTTCTAATTCTAGAATATATGTTTATACAGGGTTATGGGGTGTTTCTACAGCAATTATTTATACCGTTTCAGCCACAGCATCTATTATTGCTGTTAAAAAATTTGGGTTATCACCAGCAAATTTCTCAATCATGTTCTTAGTGGTTATGGTATTTTATTTTTGTGGAAATATAATAACAGCCAAACTTGGCAATCATTTGACCCCAAGAAAATTAATAAAACTGGGTGCATTTGTTTCGTCAATAGGTGCCATTATACTTGTTGTGCTTAATCAGTATTCTGTACCTAATATGTATTACTTCTTCATACCTTTAGCGCTTGTATATCTTGGATTGCCCCTAATATTTGCTACTGCATCTGCTCAAGCTATGCAGCAAGCAGAAGACAAGTCTACTACATCATCAATTGTGAGCTTTATGATTATGATGATAGCATTTGTTAGTTCGAGTAGTGTTAGTGGAATTGATGTTGGCCTATATCACGACTTGCCTTTGATTATTCTTCTGTTTGTATTAATTATTAATGTGTTGGTGATATTCGAGAAAAGAGTTCAAACAAGTGCATAAAATAATATTATTTTTATTAGAGTTCTCCACATTGTTTCTAACAAACGCTGGCAGAAATTTAATTGATGTTAAGTCTTTATAGATCAGTACTCTCAGGATAAGCTAGAATTTTTTAAATAATCCTTTACTATATCCATACTGAAAATTCCTAGATAATCACATGCAATATAAACTTCTAAACCAGCAAGGCCAAGCTCGTCGCGGTCAAATGATCTTCGATAGAGGTATCGTTGATACACCAGCGTTTATGCCAGTTGGTACCTATGGTGCTGTAAAAGCACTAACACCTGAGAATGTAAAAAATACTGGTGCACAAATCGTGCTTGGTAATACGTTTCATTTGTGGTTGAGGCCAGGTACGGACATTATCAAACTTCACGGAGACCTGCACGATTTCATGAAATGGTCAGGCCCTATTTTGACCGATTCAGGTGGTTTTCAGGTATTTAGTTTGGGTGCCTTGAGGAAGCTTACAGAAGAGGGGGTAAGCTTTCGTTCACCTATTGATGGAAGTAAAGTATTTTTAGATCCTGAAACCTCAATGCAGATTCAAAAAGATTTAGGTGCTGATATTGTCATGTGCTTCGATGAGTGCACACCTTATCCAGCTTCATTTGAAGAAGCAAAAAAATCCATGTTGTTATCAATGCGTTGGGCGCAAAGAAGTAAAGATGCACACATCGGTAATCCAGCTGCATTGTTTGGAATTATTCAAGGAGGTATGTATCCGGATTTAAGACAAGCTTCTCTTAAGCACCTCACCAATATTGGTTTTGATGGCTATGCAATCGGTGGCTTATCCGTTGGTGAACCAAAGGATGAAATGCTCTCTACACTTTCTGCTATAGCGCCTTTAATGCCTGAAGAAAAACCAAGATATTTAATGGGGGTTGGTAAACCTGAAGATTTGGTTGAAGGTGTCCGTCGTGGTATTGATATGTTTGATTGTGTTATGCCATCTCGAAATGCCCGAAATGGTCAGCTATTTGTTGACACAGGTGTTGTTAGGATAAGGAATTCTAAGTATAAATTTGATGTCAACTCTTTAGATGAAAGTTGTGAGTGCTATACTTGTAAGAACTTCAGTAGAAGTTATTTATACCATTTAGATAAAACAAAGGAATGTTTAGGCGCCCAATTGAATACAATTCATAATATTACCTATTATCAAAATCTTATGAAGGGTTTGCGAAATTCAATTGAGTCAGGTACATTTGCAGAGTTTGTAGAAGAATTTTATGCAAAGCGTCAGCTTGCTGTACCAATATTAAACCAAGGATAAGGAATAAATATGAATAAGTTATTTGCTGTTATAGCCATTAGTTTAGCAACCATAGGAAGTGCTTTTGCAGAAGGTGAGCCTGCAGGTGCAATGGGGGGCGGGTATAGTTCCATTATTATGTTAGTAGCATTTATAGCTATATTTTATTTTTTAATGATTCGTCCTCAAATGAAACGAAGTAAAGAGCATAAAAAAATGCTTAGCTCTGTTGAAAAAGGTGATGAGGTTTCAACAAATGGTGGCGTTATCGGTAAAATTGCATCGGTAGGAGATAACTTTATTGAACTAACAGTATCTGATGCCGTAAATATCAAAATACAAAAAAGTGCGATAAGCGGAGTATTACCTAAAGGGACTGTAAAAATCAATTAAGGTTCTTTTATAATTTTTACTTGAGGTAGTAGCTTATGTATACCAGACCAGGTGGACAAGCACCAATTAATCAGTACCCATTGTGGCGAAATCTTTTCATATTATTCATTGTTATTATCGCTGTATTATACTCGTTGCCCAATGCTTTTGGTGAAACCCCTTCGATTCAGCTTTCTCCTAAAGGTGGATCAGAAGTCTCTGAACAGACAGTTCAAAAAACGAAAGATGTATTAAAGCAATATAATATTAAATATCATAACCTTGAAGTCGGAAAATATAATATTTCCATGTTATTCGACAGCGTGGGCGAACAAACCAATGCGCAGACAGAGTTATCAGATGCTTTTGGCAATGATATGACAGTCGCTTTAAACTTGTCACCAAATACACCTGATTGGCTTAGAGCAATTGGTGCAGGGCCAATGAATTATGGTTTGGACTTGCGTGGGGGTATGTATTTTGTTTTAGAGGCAGATACAGACTCAGCAATTAAGAATAATTTAGATAACTTTGCTAGTGAAATTCGTACACAATTAAGAGAAGAGAAAATTCGTTACTCTGGTGTTGATGTTATCTCTGGTAAGGTGGTGATTGAATTTAATAATCGCTCTCAAGATATTATTGATAAAGCTGAAAGTTATTTAAGGTCGCACTTTCCTCAACTATTGGTTACAACTCAAAATAGTAAGGGTGTTGAGCAAGTTTCATTGGCTTTAAATAACCAAGAGGTTGACCAAATACGTGATTCCGCTTTGACGCAAGTAGTTGAAGTCATGAGGAATCGTGTTAATGAATTAGGTGTGGCTGAAGCATCAGTCACTAAATCAAATAATAATCGTGTGATTATTGAACTACCCGGTGTGCAGGATTCTGCTAGAGCTAAACAAATACTTGGTGGTACTGCGACGGTTCAATTTCAATTAGTTAACCAAGATGCATCACTCCAAGCAGCAGAGAGTGGTAACGTGCCAATTGGTTCAAGCTTATATAATTTTGCAAATGGCCAACCGTTAGTTTTGTATAATCGAATTGTTCTGAGTGGTAGTGCAATTGTTGGCGCGATCGCAACACCTGATCCGCAAACACAGTTGCCTTCTGTGAGCATAAAACTAAGTGGGCCTGAAGTGAGTTATTTTAGCAAGGTGACAGGTGAAAACATTGGTAAACAACTTGCTGCAGTATTGGTTCAAACAAACTTTGATAAAAAGATGGTTAACGGTAAAGAAATTACTGTTCCAAGTGTGAGTAAACAAATTATTAATGCAGCGACTATTCAATCTAGGCTAGGTAATAGTTTTCAGATTACTGGTTTACAAATGCGTGAAGCACAAAATGTTGCTTTAATGATTCGTTCTGGTGCATTGCCAACACCTGTACAAATTGTTGAAGAACAAACCATCGGTCCAACCTTAGGTGCTGAAAATATTAAGATGGGTGCTATATCTATAGCAGTTGCTTTAGCTTTGGTAGTTATATTTATGTTTCTATACTACGGGCTTCTAGGTTTAGTTGCTGATATTGCACTGGTCTTAAACTTATTTTTTATTGTTGGAGTAATGTCTATCATTCCTGGGGCAACATTAACTTTGCCAGGTATTGCTGGTATCGTCTTGAATCTAGGTATGGCTATTGATGGTAATGTGCTTATATTTGAACGTATTCGTGAAGAATTACGAAATGGTATGACGCCTCAAGCGGCTATCCATGCAGGTTATCAACGTGCATTTTCAACTATTGTAGATTCAAATATTACTACATTGATTGTTGCAATTATTTTATTTGCAATTGGGACTGGAGCGGTTAAAGGTTTTGCTGTCACGCTTATGATAGGCATTGTAACATCGATGTTTACAGCGATAACCGTCACCAGAGCCATGGTCAATTTTATATATGGCAAACGTCGTCAGCTCAAATGGATTTCAATTGGAATAAGAAAAGGTAGAGTGTAAAAATGGAGTTTTTTAAACAAAATACCAATATTGATTTCATGGGTATTCGTAAATACACAGGATTTGTTTCAATTGTTTTAATACTTGGGTCAATAGCATTTTTAGCGATTAACGGGTTGAATTGGGGTATTGACTTTACTGGCGGCTATCAAGTTCAGGTTAGTTATAAGCAATCACCAAATTTATCAGAAGTTAAAAAGGACTTAGTTAAAGCAGGTATTAAGAATTCAGAGGTTATTACTTTTGGCTCTGCTAAAGATATCATGATTAGGCTGTTGCCTCAGGCTAGTCAAGAAAAGCAGAGTATTTCAGTAGATGGGCAAACTGAACAACAGAAGCTACAAGTTCAAGTGCAATCTGCTTTAGGTCAGAATGCTAACATAACTGCTGTAAACTATATTGGACCAGAAGTGGGTGAAGAATTAGCAACAAACGGTTTATTGGCAATTATTGTGGCTTTAATATGTATTATTGCCTATATTGCTTTTCGATTTGAGCTTAAATTTGCGCTCAGTGCAGGGATTGCATTATTGCATGACCCTATTGTTATTCTTGGGGTTTTTGCTGCATTGCATTTGGAATTTGATTTAACCTCATTGGCAGCAATATTAGCTGTTATTGGTTATTCACTTAATGATACCGTTGTGATTTATGACAGGGTTCGTGAAAACTTTAGGAAAATGCGTAAGGCTTCTGTTACTGAAGTAATGAACAGGTCTGTCAATGATACTCTATCACGCACAATTATGACATCTGGTTTAACGTTGATTGTTGTTGTAGTTTTATTTTTCTTAGGCGGGCCATCAATTCATGAGTTCTCTCTAGCGCTAATATTAGGTGTTATCGTCGGAACGTACTCTTCAATATATGTTGCTGGAACTTTAGCCGTATTATTTGGGTTGAGGCGTGAATCATTACTGCCACCGCCTAAAATTCAAGAAGGGCATGTCTAGAGAATTTTATAATCCTTCGTCAATAGATTGTTTTTCTATAATGTTATTTGGTGAATTATCTTGCCACCATTGTGTATCTTGTACTTCAAAAGTATAAGTTAATTGTAACGCATATAAGTTCATGGATAGTGGTGTCCCATTGTTAATATCAGATGCGCTAGAAGTGCCTAGTGTGCGTGTATATAGGGCTGAAATATTAAATTTCTGAAATTGCCATCCTACACCGGCAGCAAATGTTGGTGTAAATTTATTAGTTTTAGTAGGCTGTTCTGTTAATAAACTAGTCGTTCCAGAGTAAGAGATTTCCTGTTGTACATATGATGCGCCTGCTTTAAGGACAAAAGACAGCCCAACTGGTAATACGGTTTTAAATGTTGCCAAAATAGGGATCATAAATGTTTTACCAAAAGTTGATGTTATCGATCCACCTCCGGTTTCTGCAGTATACTCAACTAATGAATTTTGATAATTAAAACCAGTTTCAAGGCCAAGAGAAACATGCTCGCTTGTATCGATAGGAAAATCAAACCCAATCGATAATCCACCATACCCATTATCATTCCCAGAGCTGCTAGCTGATGTCACAGTTGGGGGGGTGGCTTCGCTATTTAAAGCATCTTCTAGCATGTTTTTGCTGGTGCCAGGTGTTGATAATCCGCCTTGTATACCAATAAATACACCACCAATGACATGTTGATCAGCAGCATATACGAAAGCACTGGTCGTTAATAATCCAAGCAATATTTTTTTATACATATCTCATACATATTTATTTCTGTAATTTATAGCATAGAATAAATTTCGAGAATTTCCCTAATTTTAGATATTATCTTCGGTACCTTCGAATATCATTTACGGAAGATGTATCAAGTAACTTGAAAAATATATCAAACTTGGAAAGCCATTATTTAGCATTTGATCCTTTTGAATCATCAAGTTTTATGACTGAAAATTATCTGAATGTGCGTAATCGTTTTGATCCAAATAACCATGGAATAAACATGCAAAATATAAATGGTGTACTGGCGGGTGTAACTAAAAGCATTTTAATGCCTTGTTTATACATTAAATCTAAAGTGGACGACATCACCGTCCTGAAGAATATATTCTTTACCCTCTAATCGCCATTTTCCTGCTTCTTTAGCACCATTTTCACCATTATTGGCGACAAAATCATTGTAGGCGACTACTTCAGCTCGAATAAAACCTTTTTCAAAGTCAGTGTGAATTTTACCAGCACCTTGTGGGGCAGTATTCCCTTTTAAAATAGTCCAGGCTCGCACTTCTTTTTGTCCGGATGTGAAATATGTTTGTAAGTTTAAAAGTTCGTATCCAGATCGAATCACTCTGTTAAGTCCGGGTTCTTCTTGGCCAATTTCTTGTAAAAATTCCTGTTTTTCATCATCTTCTAATTCTGATATTTCTGCCTCAATATTTGCGCATATTGCAACTACATTTGAGTCATTCTGTTCAGCATAGTTAACGACAGAGTCAAGTAACGGATTATTTTCAAAACCATCTTCATTCACATTGGCTATATAAACAGTTGGCTTGCTGGTAAGTAAAAATAAGCTATTCATCCATATTAGTTCTTCTTCAGTACTATCATAACTGCGTGCAGGTTTCTCGCTTTCTAGGTGTTCTTTGAGTGCCTCGTAATAAGTTTTCTGATTTTTAGAGTCTTTATTACCGCTTTTTGCTATTTTTGAAATTCTAAGAATCGCCTTTTCAAGAGCTTCAATGTCAGCTAGTAGTAGTTCAGTATTGATGGTGTCTATATCATCAATAGGATCTATTTTACCTGATACATGAACAATATCATCATTCTCAAAACATCTTACAACATGGGCAATAGCATCAGTTTGTCTAATGTTGGCTAAGAACTTATTTCCAAGTCCCTCTCCTTTAGAAGCACCAGCAACCAGTCCTGCAATATCTACAAATTCCATGGTTGTAGGAATAACTTTTTGTGGATTCACGATGCTGGCGAGTTTGTTTAATCTCAAGTCAGGTACTTCTACAATACCAACATTGGGTTCAATAGTACAAAAAGGATAGTTTTCAGCCTGAATGCCAGCTTTTGTAAGGGCATTGAACAAAGTTGATTTGCCAACATTTGGAAGGCCGACGATACCACATTTAAATCCCATTTTTATTATCTCCTTGTTGGGTATGTAATTGATTCATGACATGAGGGATTTTACCCTCAATAATATCATCAGAATAAATTAGTGCCTGTTCAATGGAATCTTCAATTTGACTAAATTGCGGTTTTGACGGCACATTTAGCACATAATTAATGACTTCATTTTTAATTTTTGGACGGTCAATACCAATTCTTAATCGATAGAAGTTTTTACCTAGATGGGCTTGTATATCCCTTAGTCCGTTATGACCCCCATGACCACCTGAAAACTTTAATCGAATCGTGCCACAAGGTAAATCTAATTCGTCGTGACAGACTAGAATATTTTCAGGACTAATCTTAAAAAATGAGCAAACCTGATGAACGGAAAGACCACTCCGATTCATAAAGGTTGTCGGAAAAAGTAAAAAACAATCTAGTTTGGAAGTTTGTATTCGTCCGAAATAAGCATTAAATTTTTTTTCAAGCTTTAGTGTGATATTGTATTTTTCCGCAAGTCTTGAAATGAACCATTCACCTGCGTTATGCCTAGTATTTAAATATTTATCACCTGGGTTGCCCAAACCAACTATTAAATTAATTACATGCATTGGTATTACCTAATATGTGTAAATAAATTTTATAACATATATGAAAGAAAATTTGAGAAACGCCTCCATTGTAGATTTGAGTTTTATTTTTGGAGACGTGAAGTATCATTGGCTATTGGTTAATTACACCCTAATAAAGTCAGCATGAAGTACTTTTTCTTTAAAAGGGTGACGTTGTAGGTCAGTAACTCTAACGGTTTCTTTTGCTGAGCCGACATTGATTGTAATTTCTGAATCAAAAAAACCATCTTTTTCTGTCATATGAAAAAATGGAGCGTGCTCAATAGTAATGCTCACTGGTTCTTTATCTTTACCATAAATAATTGCAGGCATTTGTTTTGCATTGCGAAGGCGGCGGCTCGCACCCGTTCCTCTCTCTTCGCGCTTAGTAGCATCAATTGTAAATTTTGACATAATTTTGTTCCTTGTTTGGTTTATCACTTATTAATACAATGCGACCCTTGTAATAATAAACCTAGAGATAGTAGCAAATAAACAAAAAATAGTTAAGCGTTTATGTCCGAAAACATTAAACTAATAGACTCTTCATTATTAATACGTCTAATTGATTCTGAGAGCATTGATGAAAGTGAAAGCATTTTAATCTTACTGCAATTTCGACCTTTTTCACTAAGTGGAATGGAATTGGTTACCACAAGTTCATCTAGGCCACTGTTTTCAATATTGTCAATTGCTTTGCCAGAGAGTATTGGATGTACGCAGTAAGCAGATACTTTTTCAGCACCATGTGCAATTAATGCATCGGCAGCTTTACATAAAGTACCAGCAGTATCAACCATATCGTCAATAATGAGGCAATGACGTCCTTTTATATCACCAATGATATTCATAATTTCAGCTTGGTTAGCAATAGGACGACGCTTGTCAATGATAGCTAAATCAACTTTTAATCCTTTTGCCATCGCTCGCGCTCTAACCACACCACCAACATCTGGTGAAACAACAATTGGGTTCTGAATTTTTTTCTTTTTAATGTAATCTAATAAAATTGGTGTGCCGTATACATTGTCTAAAGGGATATTAAAGAAACCTTGTATTTGTTCAGCATGAATATCAACTGTTAATAATCTATCTACACCTACGCCTGTCAGCATATCAGCAACGACACGAGCTGAAATAGGTACGCGTGATGATCTTACACGCCTGTCTTGTCTTGCATAACCATAATATGGGATAACAGCTGTTATGCGCCCAGCAGATGAACGCCTTAGTGCATCAATTAGAATAATTAATTCCATTATATGGTCATTTGTAGGAGGGCAAGTTGATTGTAATATGAATACGTCATTTCCTCGAACATTTTCTTGGATTTCACATTCGATTTCACCATCACTAAAACGGTTTACTTTTGACTTTCCAATACATATACCAAGTTGTTTGGCAACTTCTTCGGTTAGTTCACGATTTGCATTTCCACAGAACAGCATTAAATCTGGCATTAATAAATCCCTTTTAAGATAGTATTTTAAGTGTGTATTTTAATGAATTATATATGATTAATCTAATTTGCTTTAATAACAATAGAAAGTTGGCTGGGCTGGCAGGATTCGAACCTGCGCATGACGGGATCAAAACCCGTTGCCTTACCGCTTGGCTACAGCCCAACAATTTCATAGAACATTTCCCTATAGGGTGTGTTCATTGACTGGCAAAAATTGTAATGTTTTAGTGACGATAGTGTCAAGGTATTTATTAAGGTTTCTGCTAATTTTATAAAGTTCTTCAATTTGATTTGATAAAAGAAAAAAACATGATCCTGTTCCTGTCAACCTGAATTTATTTGAGTAAGTATTTAATAACTCCGATAAGTCAGGGTGTCTTTGTCTAATAATTAATTCGAAGGCATTATATGTTTTATCGTAGTTGTATTCATTAGGTGTAATTGGTGTCGCATCTTTTTTGAGGCTGGGGTCATTGAACAATGTTTTGGTTGATGCATGGATGCTTGGTTTTACGATAAGAATAAATTTATCAGGCACCTTTATCTTAGAAAACTGATCTCCAGTTCCATCTGCCCAGCAAGTTTTTCCATGAATAAATATTGGAACATCCGCACCAAGTTTTTTGCCTATTTTTAATAACTCAGCTTCACTTAGTTTGCAATTCCATAACTTATTTAGCGTAAGTAATGTTGTTGCGGCGTTTGAGCTTCCTCCGCCAAGTCCAGCACCCATGGGTATTTGTTTATTTATATTAATGTCTAAGCCGCCATAGTTTCTAGCAAAGGGCTCAATTGCTTCTGCTGCTTTATATATAAGATTGTCTTTAATGTTTGAGCATATATCATTATTGCTAGAAATTGTTAATTTTAACGTATTGTTTGGTAGGAAAGTGATAGTGTCTTTTAAATCTATAAATTGAAAAATAGTTTGTAGATTATGGTAACCATCTGCTCTTTTGCCTGTTATATGCAAAAAAAGATTTATTTTTGCATATGATTCTGAGATTACTGGTTTATGTGCCATGACTTAACAACTATTTTAACTTTTAGATCGCCTTTTTCTAAGGTGATTTTCCCAGGTAATGGAAATTGATCTAAGTAATACTTATATTTTGAATATGTAATTGACCATCCATCTTGGTGGAGTTCTGCTAATAGACCATATTTATTTATTGTGAAAGTTTTCGCTGCATTTGGTTTGGGTAGACCTTTACCCCAGTAGAACATTCCACCTACTGGTACGCTCCACCCAAGAGCCTTATCCATTAATTGGGATGCGTTGTTAGCTGTTAGTTTTTCACCATTATTTTTTGTCAATGTAACTGAATTAGGTTTGCCTTTTAACGATACTGCCCCAATCCCCATTGGGCCATAAAGCTGAATGTAGTAGTTATGGTTATCTTGTTGCCAAATAAAATTAGCGCTCTCACCTTTATTGTTGATAATAATTCCAATTACCCCTGAGCCTTCCCAGCCATTAATTTGATATAAACTACGTTGATAACTTTGCCAACTTTGCTTAGGCGTTTCTGAAACTGGAACAGACGTATAATTGGATTCATCTTTAATTGTCGCACAGCCAGATAATAGTAATATCAAGTATATGACAATGAGTAAATTAACTATTTTGTTCATTTTTCAGCCAAATGAAGATCTTTATTTTTAACGTAAGAAGCGGCGCTGTAACTTAAAAATTCTAGCTCAGATTCAGTCAAAGGCCGAGCTTTTTTGGCAGGTGAACCAACATATAAGTAGCCGGATTCTAACTCTTTATTAGGTGGTACCAGGGTGCCAGCACCTAGAATAATATTTGAGTTAATGATAGCTCTGTCTAAAACAATCGCACCCATTCCAATAAGTACTTTATCGTTAATTGTACATCCGTGTAACACGACAGCATGGCCAACGGTAACATCATTCCCTATTGTTAAACTTGCGCCACCTGGGAAATATTTACTATCGTGACTGGTATGAAGTACAGAACCATCTTGAATGTTTGAGCGGTCTCCAATTTTTATAGGTAGTAAATCTCCCCTAATACTAACCATAGGCCAAACAGATGCGTCATGACCAAGTGTTACATCTCCAGTAACAACTGCCATAGGGTCAACAAAGACACCATTTCCAAGTTTAGGTTTATGTGAACCAAAAGGGCGAATATTTTTCATTTTGAGTGGCCTTTATGTTAGTGTAACAAGTTCTTCTGCACTGGTAGGATGAATGGCGATGGTGTCATCGAAATCCTTTTTAGTGGCACCCATTTTCATTGCTACTGCAAAGCCTTGTAATATTTCATCTACATTTAGACCTATTAAATGACATCCGACTACTTTTTCAGATTTTCCCTGAGTAATTAATTTAACTAAGGTAGGTACACGGTGTCCAGATACGGCACAGTAGAGTGCAGTGAATTTGCTTGTGTAACATTTGATATTGTCATTGCCGAACTTTTCTATAGCCTCTTCTTCAGTTAAACCTACTGTGCCAATTGCAGGGTGTGAAAACACAACAGTTGGAATTAAGTTATGGTCAACTTTGAGACCTTTCTCATTGTTAAATAACCTGCGGGCTAATCTTCTGCCAGCGGCAATTGCAACAGGTGTAAGTTGCGCTGCTCCAGTTGCATCACCAATTGCAAATACATTTTTTATATTTGTTTCTTGGTATTCGTTAACTGGGATGTATCCAGAGTCTTTTAATTGGATTTTTGTCTTTTCAATTCCAAAATTATGCGTATTGGGTGATCTACCTATTGCCCAGATTAAGCTGTCGACGTTTTGAATTTTTTCCCCGTCATTAAGAGTTATTGTTAGTTGATCGTTTTCATTTTTGGCTACTGTCGTGATTTGTGTTTCAGGTAGAATATTAATTCCATCTGCTTTCATGCATTCATCAAGTGTATCTTTTATTGCTTTATCAAAAGTGCGTAAAGCCTGATGTTTTCTTAGTATAAGTGTAGTTTCAGAGCCGAGTGAATTTAGTAAGCCTGCAATTTCCACAGCAATATACCCAGCACCTACGACTACTACTTTTTTAGGCTGTTGTTTAAGCTCAAAAAATCCATCGGATGTTATCCCATATTCACTCCCTGGAATATCGGAAGGTATTGTTGGGTACCCGCCTGGTGCAATAACAATATGGTCTGCCGTAATAATCTCGCCATCGACTTCAATTGAATGATTGTCAATAAATTTACCCCAAGCGTTATAGTGATCGATGCTATTTGTCGCTAGGCTTTTGTCATAATACTTTAAGATATTTGAAATATATTGATCTCTACTTTCTACTAGTTTTTCCCAGCTGAAACCATTTTTTGTAATATCAAAGCCATATCCTTGCATGTCATGTTTAAGCATGTGAGAAATACTAGCAGCATACCACATGGCCTTTTTAGG
>JAOMSY010000033.1 GCA_028355575.1 Francisellaceae bacterium
AATTACCTTTGTCGGTTATTTTTAACAAATTCTATATTTAACAGATACGTCATTGTCTAATTTAATTAGACAATCCAGGACTCAGATCTTACCCGATTCGACAGAAAGAATTGTTAAGAATATGAGATGTTTTTAATAAATAACTAGAATTGTCAAAGTTTTATGAATATTTCAAAATTAATATTTAGGAAAACGTATTATTGTTGTAGTTTCGATTTCAATATACTTAATGCAATAACACCCATCAAAGCAGTAATAATCATCGTAAAGCCTAAAGGCATAGAGGTTGTGATTGGGAATAGGGTTGCAATGGTACCGATAACCGCGCTACCACCTAGTTCGAGTGCGCCAAACATAGCAGATGCTGAGCCAGAAATATGACCAAAAGGTTCAAGTGCTCCACTTGCACCAGAGCCAGCAGTCAGGGCGCAGCCAAAGGTTGCGATCATACAAGGTAGGAAAAACCCTAATAGACTTAAGCCGTCAATAAAGTAAACAATCAGCAGTAGAATACCTGAGAATAAAACTAAGTATGTGCCAAATAATGAGGTCTTTAATACACCTAGTTTATGCACGATTAGGCCAGATATGAGTGAGCCAACTAGAAAGGCACATCCTGCCAAGCCAAAATAAATTCCTATTTGGGACCGAGGCTCACCCAGTTCTTTAATGATATAAGGTGTCATCGAGAATAAAGTAAAAAAGGCTGAGACACCAGCAATTGAAGGTAACGTATATGCCCAAAAAGTTAATGATTTACAAATACTGAGGTACCTAGAAAATATAGTCAGATTCAATGGTTTTCGGTTTTCTTTAGGTAAACTGTCTTTAATAAAAAAAATAGCAAGAATAGTCGTAAACAACCCAAGCCCTGCAAGAAAGAAAAATACGCCGTACCAGGGAAAGTAAGCCGCAATAATAACACCGACGATTGGCCCTAGTATTGGTGATATTGATAACATTGCATTCAAAAAGCTATATATCATTGCGCTTGTTTTACCAGAAAAAGCATCACGAACAATGGCAAAAGCAGTAACCGATAAGCCACATGCACCAAAGCCTTGAATAATTCGATAGATAATTAATGGTTCAATAGAAGTACTATTCGCACATAGAATTGAAGTGATAAAGAATAATATTGCTGATATTAGCAGTACTTTATGTCGACCAATTTGATCTGAAAGTGGGCCTAAAATAAGTTGACCAAACCCTGTAACCAAAAAGAATAATGATAGTGTTAACTGAACCATTTCTTGGCTTGTATGTAATACTCTTTTCATTTCAGGAATAACCGGCATATAGACATCTAATGCCAGCGCAAAACTAAAGACGATTGGGGCTAATAAAAATACGGTTGTAATTGGTCTATATGGCCACATAGGTCTACCTAATTTTTTATAAAATAACACTGCTGAAATATACTCCCTAAAGTAAGCTAATGCAAAATATTGAATTAGATATTTTCTTTTCTGTGGCCGTGTTTTATACTCGCTTGGTTATATGTGGAGGAAAAATATGGCTGAGTTTAGTAACTGGGTAGGATATGTCGGTGTTGCAATAACCCTTTATGCATATTACTTATCATTATCAAATAAAGTTGATCACAAAAAATATACCTATAGCCTATTAAATGGGTTAGGTTCGTTATGTATCATATTTTCTTTATTTTTTCATTTGAATTTACCAGCGGCTTTGATCGAAGGTTCATGGTTAGTGATTAGTTTATATGGGATTGGTCGAGTATATTATTATAGAAAGTATCACAAAATGAGTGCGTAAGTAGCACTGATATTATTTTGTGCTTTTAACACAATTCAAATATTTTTATCTACAAAGATCTGTGCAGGACAAGTCATAAATATAGGTATCACAGAAAATAATTTGACACCCTTGGTCTAAATTAAACTTAGTTAACTATACTCCCATTAATAGCGGGAGGGGTTGCACATGCTTAAAAAAATTTGGCAGTTTAGTTTATTCGTTTTGGGTGTTAGTACAAATTGCTTATATGCAGATGAAATTCCAGGAATTTATAGTAATGTAAAATTTCAAGATGATCAGTTGGTCTATATTGATCCAGACTCTAAAGGCGTCTATCAATTAATGAATCATCCGAACATATATAAAAAATCAGACTTTACAAACATTGTTGGCACAGAGAAAGGTTTTTTATTTTCTTTTCCAAAAGACTTAAATGGATATTTATACTTTGGCTTTATTGATGATGGTCCGACTAGTGGTCCTTATCCGCAACCGATTTACTACAAAATTGGGTATAGTATCGATAATGGAAAGGTCGAATTAGATATGACTAATTTTGCAGGCAATCAAGATGCGGTTGGCTGGCAGAAAATAGGCAGAGGTAAATTTGGCTACCGAGTTGTTAAGCAAAATGGTGAAATTATATATGACGGTAAAATAGGGTTTGTAGGTAAAGGTCCATTCAAAGTCGCCACTTCCATTATTGAAGGGCCATTTGTTAATAAGTTGACGGATCAATCAGTCACATTGGTTTTTGAGACTAATAGACCTGTTGAGCCTAAAATATCGTTATCAAGTAACCAAGGCTCAAAAGATGTAACCAATAAAAAAGGAAAGCATCATGAGGTTACGATTGATGGCTTAAAGCCCAATACAAAATATTCCTACTCAATCGTCTTACCAAATTACCAAGAAAAATACACTTTTAAAACAAACTCTAGTGAAGGTGAACGGAGTCAATTTACCTTTGCTTATGCCAGTGATTCTCGAGCGGGTGCTGGTTCGGGTGAGCGAGATGTGGGTGGTGCAAATGCATATGTAATGAAACGCGTTATTTCATTTGCAAACTATCGACATGCACAATTTATGGTTTTTACAGGTGACCTTACTGCTGGATATGCAAACGATGCGGATATCCAAGCACTTGAGCATACTAGTTGGAAAAGGTCTATAGAGCCTTGGTGGCATTATATTCCAGTTTATGTCGGCATGGGGAATCACGAAGTTGTGAATTATATCTTTGGTCAAAATAATGAAGCAAAGGTTGTGGTTGATATGTTCCCTTATTCCAAAGTGACCGGTTTTAGGAGTGACTGGTCAGAAAGTGTTTTTGCTGATGGTTTTGTTAACTTTGAAAATGGGCCAGAAAGTGAAGATGGCAGTGTATTAGATCCAAACAAAAATAAAATAGATTTCCCAAGCTATAAAGAGAATGTCTATTACTTTACCTATGACAATGTCGCCGTAATAATGCTGAATAGTGACTATACCTATTCACCTAGCTTGAGCGATGATTTCTCGGCAACAAAAAATAATGGTGGGTTGCATGGCTATATTATGGATAATCAATTGGCCTGGCTGAAAAAAACGTTAAAAACATTAGAAGAAAATAAAAATATTGACCACATATTTGTGACGCAACACACGCCTGCGTTACCTAATTCTGCCCATGTAAGTGATGACATGTGGTATGACGGAAATAATTTACCAAGACCCAGAGTTGCGAATAAGCAAGCAGAGGTAGGTATCATCCAAAGGCGTGATGAATATTTTAAAGCCTTAATGACTGACAGCAGTAAAGTTAAGTTCATGCTAACTGGAGATGAACATAATGCATATTGGTTGCGCGTTACTAAAGATTTAGACCTTTATCCCGATAATTGGAAATATGATAAAATCACCGATGCTGAATGGTTTAAGAGTGGTCAGATATATATTATAAATAATGGATCAGCTGGAGCGCCATATTATGCTCAAGTACAAACACCTTGGTCTAAGGCAGTGAATAACTTTACCATGCAATATGCAGTTGTTTTGTTTAATGTTGAAGGTGAAAATATTAAAGTTGATATTGATGACCCAGTCACATTAGACAGAATTGTATCATTTTCTTATCCAGCGAATAAAAAGAATAATTAGTCAAAGCATGTTATTTTACAACAAATTAAATATATTCTGGACAGCGAGACTAATTGTTTTGTTTTGTCTGGCTTATGCGATTACAAGATATAATATTTTTGGTCAGCTTGCTTGGTCACACGTACCGTTATTTATATTAAATAAAGCACTAAGCATGGCCAGTACGGTTATATTTTTATTAGCAACGTTTTCTAAATATACAAAAGAGAGTGGGGCTAAGCTAAAACATCAGACGATCATATACAAAGGTTTCGTATCTATTGCCTATCTGTTTATATTTTTACATGTTCTGATATCAGTCATTTTAATTGGTCCAATTTATTATCCTAAATTTTTTAGTTCAGATGGTTTCTATAATTTTTCTAGTGAATTAGCGCTTTTGGGTGGTGTTATGGGTTTCTATTTTTTTACGATATTAGTTCTAAGTAAGTCACCTAATATAAAGAAGATTATATTTGTAACGACTCACCCTTGGGTTTATAAAACCAGTTTTATTTGCGTTGTGGTTATGCTGTTTATGATTCATTGCCTATTGGTTGGTGCAAGTTCTTGGGCTAGCCCTAACACTTGGCCAGGTTTCATACCACCTATCAGTTTACTTAGTTTTATTGTATTGGCTGTAACACTTTTTAGGTTGACTCGAAATAACGGATGATCGAAATTATTTTATCAAAGTTAAACAGGGTCTTTTAGATGATACCAACATGGTTATGACTTGGTTGAAAGTTGATAAAAGTAATACTGTTTAAAAATAATTCTCCGCAATGTAAAAATACGTAATTTTACATAGTGTTAATAATTCATTTACATATTTATTTCATAATGAACGTATCGAAAGAAGTTAAACAAATATAAAAACAAGGTAGCAATTATGAACTTCAAGCAAATTACATCAGGTCTTTTAATTTCATCAATGTTTTTATTTTCAGCTTATGCTGCGATTAATACGCCTATGAATAATGCAGATAATATTGATGCATCAACTAACTTCGTTCAGTTAGATACAGCCATCACTATTTGATTCAATGTTAAAACTTTGAGAACCTTGACTTTTTATTAGCAGTAAAATTTAAATCTGAAGTTAAGGGTATATTTTTCATGTAATATTGAATGTTTAATTTAAAGAGTAACGCATTGAGTTATATCGATAATATAAATCAATAAGCAAATCTTATAATTACCATCAATATAAAAGCATGACTTTCTATCTTTCTAGTATTGATTTAATTATAGAAAGGTTTACTATGTACTGCATAGAAAGCAATACTACATAACAAAAGATTTTAGGAGAATAAAATGAAAAAAGTAATCGCAATCGCTTTAGTTGGAATGATCGGTTTAAGTTCTGGTGCTTTTGCATTAGGTAATAACTTTGTGGCTTATCAAACCCTTCAAACAAGTTCTATGCAAGTTAGCCAATAATCTAAAAAGTTAATATCTTGCCCCGCAAAAATATGCTAAATTTTATTTAAACAACAGAGTCACCTCATTAAAAATCTTGATTCCTGCCATATAGAAACATCCTGAAATAAATCTATTGGTTATTCCATACTAGATTTTAGTCAGTATTCAATACATTAGAAATTTAGCCCGTATTCATTACGGGTTTGTAAATTTTATATTCTCCTCATAATATCGAACAAATAAAACTGTTTGGATTAATGATGAAAAAAATAAAATTAGTAACAGTCTGCATGTTTGGGATAATTACTTTATTTTCTAATGGCTATGCATCAGTGAGTATCAAAGGTACGACTAATGATATTTCACATACATCAGATCCAAAAACATTTAAATTAAATTTTACTGCAGGGAAAGAGTTTGAGCATGCAGACAGACTTACGGATACTAATGGGTATTTTGATGGTTCTACTATCATTACTGTATCGAAAGCTAATGAAAACCAGCTTTACTACAGAACGGGTAAGCCGCAAGCAAATGGAGAAATATCTTGGTATCAAAATGGGGGCTATCCTTATCATACGGGGCTTACACCAAAAGTAGCAGTTTTTAATGGTAAAATAATTATTGAGACACATGCTGGTGAAGGAGATGGTAATCTTTATTATAGTCTAGGTAAATTAAGTGATAATAAACAAACAATACAATTTTCAGGTACTAAGCAATATGACACTGGTAGAAATGAGAGTATTGTAACTAATGGTGATGAACTTATTGAAGTCCACAATGGCTCAAATGGACGTGATTTATATTACAGAACTGGACACCTTTCTGATGACGGTAAAGAAATTATTTGGAATCAAAATTCAGCAATTAAATATGGTGATGGAGATCATCCTTCTATAACTGTTGTTAACAATACGCTAGTTGAAATTCATCACGCGGGCGCCTCTGGAGATGATCCAGGAAATTTGTATTACACAACTGCAGATATTTTAGAAGACGGTTCACTGAATTGGCATAATAACAACAGCAAATTTGCTCAGGGTAATAGTGGTGCTAGTATCACAACTTTTCAAAAAGATAAGATTGTCATTGCGTATAATTATACTGAAAATGAAGGTTCTAGTATTGTAGACCGTGTAAGTTATACTTCAGGAAGGCTTAGTGAAAATAAAGAAATTGAATGGTTTAAAGATGGAACCGGAAAGATTTTCAGTGGATCCTCAGCAGGAGGTTTAGATATAGATGATTTATCTATTATGTCTTCGGAATCTAAAGTACATTTGTTTAATACCAGTCATAATAGTGGCTACTGTAGAACTGGTAGTCCAATATAAAATTAAATTATGTCTGATTTGTAAGTCCAATATCAACTTTCTGTATAAATTTTAAGATTATTTCGTTTTACCTGGAATAAATAAACGCTTATCCCTAAATTTAAATCTGGTTTGAAGTCATTAAGTTTTACTTAAATTAACATTATATTTTATCTATTATTCTTAATAAGCGAATTAGTTTATTATTCGCTAAAAATAATTTTAGGATAAAAATATGTATTTACTCATTATTCTGCTTATCTTCTTATGCGTTGTGTTTGCACTAAGAAATAGCTACAAAACATCACTAACACTTTTCTTTATATCACTAATTATTTGGGGGATTATATTTATCCCGCATACGATTAGATATATCAATATACAGTTATAGGAGGTAGCAGCAATGAGATCAATTATTAATACGCTAGATACTATCGCCTTATTTGTTTTATGTATTATTTTAGCAACTGCCTTTTATTATCAGTTGTTTCTTCATGAATTACCTTGTGCGCTATGTGTTTTACAAAGAATGGGATTAAGTTTAATCGCGATTGGTTTAATATTGAATTTAAAGTTTGGATATAAACCAGTGCATTATTACATTGTTATTTTGAGTGCAACCATTAATTCTTTTATGGCATTAACTCAGGTACTACTTCATATTGTTCCAGGTACAGGAAATTATGGTGATGCTGTATTTGGGATTCACATGTATACTTGGAATTTTATAATCAGTATGGGCTTTGTATTATATGGTACGGTAGCGGGATTACTTTCTTCTGGTGCTTCAAATCATAAATTTAATCAGATTGCTAAATACATTGTTATACTATTTATTATTCTACTGGTGGCAAATATATTCAGTGTGTTTGCGGTTTGTGGTGTGAATATGTGCCCATCTGACCCGCAGCAATATTGGCTTTTTAATTAGAATGACATTAACCTGATATTGGTAATTACAGGCGGATTTAATGCCAATTGAATTTGAGCAAAAAGAAAATACACATAGAAAATGTGTCTAGTTTTAGTTGTTGATTAGCAACACATCTTGAGTGGTCATTTCAGGGTTTGCTCGGAGGGCTAAAGATGGCTCAAATTGTATTTCACCCAGAAAAAATTGTTCAAATATAACAAGAAGACTACAGTATATCTCTCTGATGGTGGTATAGCTGGTTATTGTACCTATAGTAATTGAGCCACAATGCCTTTATTCTACGTTTTATATGTTTAGTGTTAGTTTTTATTAGATTCACGGACATCTCCATTTATGCTTTGACTATATACTTACATATTTCTGGACGTTAATTAAGCAAATGGCTTGGGTTTTAAATTGTCAAATTAACAGGATAAAATTATTAATAAACTAATCTTGATCACAGCTTTGTTTTAGAGCTAAATAGAATCATTAGCGATTAATATCCCTGTAAAAATATTTGAGCATTCCTGTTTTGATAATCTTTATAAGCGATTAGTATTTTTGAAACGATTGCTTTCATCTTGTAGTCTCCTCATTGTAATAATAGTTGGTATGTGGCTTATATTGTTGTTGCAATATCTAGCTGAACAATATTATGTGTTGCACTAAAGCTATCGGTATTATTGTTTGGTGAGTTTACGACTGCATAAGCAGATACTAAAAATACTGAAGAGGTGAATAATCCTGTAATGATTTGTTTGATGTTCATATTTGCTATCCTTTTTAATGATTATTTATCTTCTTTCGATGGATTCATTATGGGATAGAAATGTAAATCAATTATTAAACATATGTAAAAATACGTAGTTTATAAAATAATATTTTGTGGTTTGAGTTTGTTGGTAGAAATAGAACCATTAATCTCATTAACCAACGATAATGGAAATTTTAAAGCGGGTAGAAAAGAGTATTCCTGTATAGAAATAGTAAATTTACTTAATTAAGTGACTGCCAAAATTAAGGCATATAATTGTTTATTTAGAAAGTCCTAACTTATTCAATGAAATTTCCCCATCTTTAATAATAAGTTTTAAATTCTTTTCTGGCTGTGTCATTACATCAATATTATCTAATGGATTGCTGTTTACTACCAGGATATCTGCATACGCACCTGGTTGGATAACGCCTAGCTTACCTTCCATATTTAATAATTGAGCATTTTTATATGTTGCTGAATGCAACGTCTGAAAAGGGGTTTCAACTTGCTGTCGAATTGAAAATTCAGTGCATTGAAATTGCATAAGTTCACCCAGAAGGTCTGAACCAAATCCCACATTTACATTGTTTTCATGTGCTATGGTAATAGCATTAACCGCTGCTTTTCTCACGCCATCTAGTTTATTAATGACGTGTTGTGGCGTGTTGAATTCTTTTCCGTGGGTATAAAATGCTTCATAGATGGCTAGTGTGGGCACAATAAAAGCATTATGCTTAGCAATATATTTTGCTGATTCTTCGTCTAGTAAGTTAGCATGTTCAAGCGATCTCACTCCAAGTTTTACACACCTCATAAGTGCTTTTGGTGTATAAGCATGCGCCATTACATAAGTATCATAACGAGTTGCTTCATCAACTATAGCAAGAATTTCGTCATCTGAAAATTGAAGGTTTGTTACTTTATCAGTAGGTGATGCAATACCACCAGCTGCCATTATTTTAATTTGTGTGGCGCCTTCTCGTAGTTGTTCTCGAGTTGCCTTTAATGCTTCAGGTACGCCATCACAAAGCGCTGAGATGGTTGAACCGCTAATCTGGCAAGAGCAACAATCTGACTCACCTGAATGCCTAAAGTCACCATGACCATTCGTCGTGCTTAATGCCTTACCACTATAAAACAACCGTGGGGTTGATTCGGCATTTTCAGCAAATGCTTTGGCAATACCTAAACCTGCACCACCAGCATCACGTAGTGTCGTGAATCCCCTGCGAAGAGATGCTTGACCAGCTTTATATGCTTTAATGGCGATTAAGTCTTTCGGGAAATGGTCATTAGCTAAGTCTACAGCACCTGCTGAAGTTAAATGCACGTGTGCATCAATTAATCCGGGTAATACATAATTACCTTTAACGTCAATTATTTTATCAGCTTTAAAATCAGCAATTTTATCATTTGATAGTGCTTTAATTTTATTATCTTCGATATAAAGATATTTGAAAGATTGGGTTTTATTATTTTTACCGTCAAAGAGTAAAACATTTTCTAAAATAGTATTCATTGTTACAAACCATGTGTTGATTAAGATGTGCGCATCGTATCATACAAAAATATATAACGCAATGCTTCACGAATGATTGTTTGTTATTCTCCTACATTTTAAAAATAATAAGTAATATGTTTATAGGGTGTTTTCTTGTTACTCCTGATTCAATTTAAAGAGAAGTGTTCGCCTTGAATAAGGTCTGATTATTGATCATTAGAGGATTAATTGCATTGGCACTAGTGAGCTAACTTATTTATATTCAAGGCTTGAATATGAAGTTTAACTAAAGTATTTATCCAAAAAATATTTATTCTTTTAGAGTAATATAACTTTTAAATATTAGCAGAGTATTTAACACTCTAGGTTATGATTTTTATATCTAGGATTTAATTTCTATGCTATTAACTGTATTAAATATTATCAATAACGTGGATGAACACATATGAAAACTAAAAAACTATTATCAGTATTAATTGCATCAAGTGCATTTGTATCATTTTCGGTTTTTGCAGACAAAGCTGCATCAACTTCTGCAAATTCAACAAGCAATGCACCACAAAACATGAGCCAACAAAATGATATGAATGACTCTGATTATGAAGTTGGTGAAGAAGGATTTGCTGTTGAAGAAGTTACTGAAGTCGGTGAATATAATGCTAATGGCCAATTAGTTGCTGAAGGCGAAGAGGTACAAGAAGAGGTTGTTGAAGCTGATGTCGTTGAGGGCGGTCAAAATATGGTGCCACAAACAAAATCAACTAAAGCGAACTAAGCATCCCCAGCATTTTCCATCCAAATATTATTAAGTCTGTATGGAAATATCGACTATATTTCTTTATACCTATTATTTAGTAACTTTCTGAAACTAACTAGTTATTCATTTGAGATCAGTATGAAAATAAAGACAATCATATCAAGTGCATTTGTAATATGCGTTATGTGTAATTATGAAATATATGCTGACCTAAGCATTCAATCGTATCAGCCAATTAATTACCAAAAACAAAGTATTGCTATGCTGAATGAGGGTGGTGTTTCTACTGTTGAGGCTAATGTTAGCACGAATCAAATACCAGTTGAAAATCGTGCTTCATCCGAAGAAACTAATGTCAATGCATATGTTAGTCATGATGAAACGCCTGTAGAGAATGATGTTTCTTCTAAGGCATATAATGTTGATACCTATGTCAATAATAGTCAAACAGCTGTTGAAAATGATGTTAGCCAGCCACAAAGTGTAGATTCTTTGGTTAATCAATAACTTTTCAATCATTAAATAATTTGTTCATTTTCTATATCTATCATTACTTTAAAGTCATTATCCACCTTATAGTTATGCATTTTTTCTACTTATGTAAATAATCTTAATTTAATCGATATACTTAATAGTGAGGTATTGGTTATGACAAGCACACTGACAGTAAATAAGAAATTGATTCTTATCATTGGGTTATTGGTAGTTTTGCCTATACTTTCTTTTGGTTTAAATAAAGCGCCAGACAAAGACCTAATTAATTGTAATTCTGAACAAATTAAAACGGATATATCAGCTCAGCTAAATACACTTTCTTATGACTTAGAAGAAATAAGAAATGCGATTGGGAAAAAACCAGCTCGAAAAAATATGCTCCAAGCAAAAAATGCCTCCTCAAGAGAAATCTATTTTGAAGCTGAAAACCTATATAAAAAACTCGACCGCTTATCTTATGAAATAACAGGTATATATCGGAATACGCCTGAGTTAGATGAACGTAAAATTACCATTTGTGATGTTGACGAGCTATTAAATCAATCTTTTAGTCTAATAGAGCCCATAAAAAATCGTCTGAATATTGTAAAAGAGAGCAAACAAGCTAGCCGTAAAAATACGGTGACCAAAGCAGAAATATTTAACCAAGTATTAGAGATAAATAGTCAGATAAATAACTTAAGTTACCAGAAGACCATGCCGAGTGATGTATTTAATCAGGTCACTATCGCAATAAGGTATTTAGAAAATGTTCTCGTGTTTTTAAATATCTCAAATGACTTGGCAATAAAAAATATAAGTGCTACTGATAAAACACCTGAAAATGTTTACAATGAAATGTTACAAACTTTACAAGATATCCAATCAGTTTATACAGATTCTGGATTAACCATTCTTGATTTCCAAGTGCAAGATGATATGTCTAACATAATGCCAGATGATGTTTTAAACTTGGCTAAGATTACTGTTGCTGAAGTGAGATATTTAGCAACATTTTTACCAAACCCAATTAAACCAAAAAGCTATGACTTTGGGTATAAAACACCTTCTGAAGTCTATCAGCAAGTTATACTATTAAAGCTACAACTTGATGCTTTAAAAAAATACGCAGTTCAACACCCTGATTGGGTTCATCGGGATCAAAAATGACAAGTTTTGGAAAGCCTAAATTTCTTGAGATTTATATTTGTGGCTTGCTCACTTGTATTCTTGCGCTAATCGTTATTTTTGGTTGGATATCTTCTTGGCCTGTGCTTATTCAAATATTACCAACTTTCGTTCCAATGCAGTTCAATACGGCGCTTGGGTTTCTAATATCTGGCCTTATCTTACTGAATAGGTACCACTTGCCAAAAATATCGGTCATTTTATCTATATTATTAATGATTATTGGTGTGGCTACACTAATTGAGTATATTTTTTTAATCAATTTGAAAATTGATGAAATCTTCTTTGAACATTACATACAGACCTATACGTCACACCCAGGCAGAATGTCTCCAAATACAGCCTTATGTTTTTCCTTGTTTGGTTTCGCCTACTTTTTAGCTCAATTTCAAAATAATTGGACAAAAATATGTTCGATGTCTGCCGTATTTATTGTTGGGTTGTCTGGAGTTTTATCCTTAGTTGCTTACGTATTTGGTCTAAAATTTATTTTTGGTTGGGGTAATTTGACTGGCATGGCGGTTCATACGGCAGCTGGGTTTACTTTAATTGGTCTAGGTAGTATTAGAGAATTTGCTCATCCGTATATGAGTGAGAAAATTGTAAAGTCAATTTTATTTCCAATTATTATATTTTCGAGTGGGTTTATTATTTTTCAATTGTCTTGGCAGGGCTTAATTTCTCTAGAAGATGAAAAGATTAAAACAGATTTAAATAAAGATATTCATTTTATTAGTGAAGAGCTTTACCTAATTACTGACAGTCGTGTTGATGCAATTGATCGACTTTTTAGTCGAGTTGTTTGGTTAGAAAATTATAATACGCGAATGTTAGAGAATAATATTGATGATTACTTTTCACATTTTGAAAATTTATTATTAATTTCAGCAAATTATCAATCAGCAAATTTAAAATTATATTTACAAAAAAATATATCACCAGAAATAGCAAATAAACTTATATCTGAATGTTATCGTAAAGTTGGTAATGCATCATATAATAATGGGTTGATCGTTGGCTTGACTAAAAAGTTGTTTTGTATCTACGAGCCTAATCGAGATTTATTAGCTGTATATGATACCGATTTTATCGAGCGGGTGTTTCAGTCTGAATTATTTAATAGTTATTTTTTCATCCTAAAACAAGGCGACCAGATATTTTATAGTAATACAGATGTTGATAATGCTGCCAATTTTTATGCTAAGCAATGGTCTGAAGAAGCATCATTTGATTTGGCTGGAGATCAATGGGATGTGCGGATTTGGTTAAACGAAGATCAGATTAGAGAAATTGCACCAGATTATCCTGTTTTATACTTACTCTTGGGGTTAATCCTTACCTTGTTGCTCTCTATATCAGTCAGGATCTGGCAGAATTCTAATGCAAAAAAATTGCTGCTAGATGAGCTAAATGAAAAATTTACTTCTGTTATTGAAAATACAACGACATCAATATTTATTTTTAACCAAGATGCTCGCATTACATTTGCAAATAGCCAAGCTATAAAACTAACAGGCTATTCAATGGATGAATTATTAGCTCTAAATGTCACTCAGCTTATTCCGACTACTAGAAGGGCGGGCCATAGTGATAATGTAAATAATTACTTTAAACATCCTACAAGAAGAATAATGAGTGATCGGGCAAACGATATTAAATTATTAGATAAAAACAATAACGAAATCCCAGTAGAAATTGGTTTATCACCTGTTAAAATTCAGACTAAACCTTATGTTTTGGCAACGGTTTTAGATGTTACAGAAAGGAAAAAAATAGAGCAAAAAATACAGGCATATACCGAAGCACTTAAGCGGTCGAATGAAGAATTGGATAGTTTTGCCTATATTGCCTCTCATGACTTAAAAGAACCGCTGAGAGGAATTCATAACTTCTCAGGCTTTTTAATGGAAGATTATGCTGACCAAATTGATGAGGATGGTGTACACCAGCTTAAAACATTACAAAAACTCAGTTCTAGAATGGAAGAGTTGATCAATAACTTACTTCATTTTTCACGCGTTGGTCGAACTGAGCTTTCTTTTGCTGATTGTAATCTAAATAAAATTATTCAAGATAAGCTTGAGTTTTTAGCAGACTTTATTTCACGTAATAACGCTGATGTTATCATAACAGCTGAACTGCCAACTATACATTGTGACGAAGTAAGAATTGGTGAAGTGTTTCAAAACCTGATTACTAATGCGATAAAATATAATAATAAAGATAAAAAAATTGTCAGTATTGCCTTTGAAGATAAGCCAAATGAGGTAGTGTTTTCTATTGCGGACAATGGCATAGGTGTTGCCGAAGAACATTACGAAAATATCTTTAAAATATTTAAACGATTACATGGCCGTGATGAGTTTGGTGGCGGTTCAGGGGCTGGAATGACAATTGTGAAAAAAATTATTGAACGTCATGGTGGTAAAATATGGTTAGACTCAGTTCTAGGTACTGGCACCACATTTTATTTTAGCATACCAAAAGAAATAGAAGGGATAACTAATGTCGATAGATAGACGCGTATTATTAATTGTAGAAGATAGTGATGAAGATTTTTATACAACAAAAAGAGCTTTAAAAAAATCTGGCTTAGCTAATAACATACATAGATGTGCTGATGGACAGCAAGCACTTGATTATTTATATCGCCAAGGTGACTATACTGATGCGGAAAGTTTTCCATTACCTAACTTAATTTTGTTAGATTTGAATTTACCAAAAGTAGACGGTAAGCAGGTATTAGATAAAATAAAAAATGATAAGAGATTAAGAGCAATTCCTGTTGTTGTTTTAACCACTTCTGATGATAAAAAAGACATAGAAGATTGTTATTTAAATGGGGTTAATAGTTATATGCAAAAGCCAGTTGATCTAGATAAATTTATGAATTCGATTCAACGCCTTAAAGATTTCTGGTTCGAAATTGTGATATTACCCAAAGAGAGTGATAAGTAATATGATGGGATTAAGTAAAATACTAATTGTTGAAGATAATCCTGATGATGTGTTTGTGTATAAACGTTACATCAAAAAATCAGTAAGTGTCGATGAAATTATCCATTTCATATTCGCTAAAGAAGGCTTAGATTTTTTAAAAAATAATCAAGTTGATTGTATATTATTGGACTATCAATTACCTGACATGAGTGGTGTGGATTTTATTAATGCATTAAATCAATCTGGCCTGGAAGATATACCGCCCGTTGTCATGTTAACTGGGTCCGGTAACGAAAAGGTTGCTGTCGAAGCCTTAAAATCAGGCGCATCTGACTATATTGTAAAAGGTGAAGTTACTGCAGAGTCACTATATAGGGCAATTAATAATGCAACAGAAAAGGCAAGTTTATTAAAGAAAGTAAAAGCTCAGGAAGCTGAACTAAGGGAGCGTGCCTATAATGACTTTTTAACTGGTATACCAAACCGTGAGAGATTCCAAGAACTTGCAGAACAGTCTCTTGCGCGAGCTGCTCGTCATAAGTCTTCAATAGCAATATTAATGATAGATCTAGATGGCTTTAAACAAGTAAACGATACTTTTGGTCACGATGTTGGTGATGAGTTATTAAGACAAGTAACCAGTCTTTTCCAAAATATTATCCGTAAAAATGATACGATTGGACGCCTTGGTGGTGATGAATTTGCGATCATTTCTGAAAATATTGATGTTAATAATATTCAGGCTTTAGCAGGTAAGTTGATTAAACAGGCGGAAAGTATTTCAAATATCAATGGTAGAGATGTATCCATTTCTTGCAGTATTGGAATTAGTTTTTATCCTAAAGATGACGAATCTTTACTAAAACTAATTAAAAAGGCAGATCTGGCGCTATACCAGGCTAAGAACAATGGTCGCGGCAGGTATGAGGTATTTGTCGATTAGATTTGTAGCATCACCCCTAAGTGCGTGCTATAGATTAATAGTGGTTTGGAATACAATATATTTCTACCTAAGGAAATCCTTGTGCAAGAATTATTAGAAGAGGGGTGGTATGATCCCTGGTGATCTTATTAACTCACCTAACACACAAGCAGAGCAATATGTAAGTAAGGCTGGTTATATTATGCATCAAAAAAATGCAATACTTTTGATGCAGTTGTAGTCACCTTCACCGTCATACTTGCGAAAGCAAGTATCCAGGACTCAAATGTTATCCAATTGCATCAAATAGAATTGCTAACTATACAATTGAAAACTACTGCAAAATGATTTATCTGTCTTTCAGTAAAAACCTGTCACTCGCTAAGCTCCTGCCGTTCACAGCTAAAAGCGCAAAATTATTTACCC
>JAOMSY010000034.1 GCA_028355575.1 Francisellaceae bacterium
TAATCTATAATTAAAAACATTTGAAATGAATTATTAGAACGTCTGAATTCAAAAATGACACATAGATATGCCATGCTCATTTAAGATCATAATACAAACAATAGGAAAATGATTTACAATAAGTTTAAAACGGCAGGATGCTTATATAAAAAATAATCTATTCCTATATTTAAAGGTCGATAGGTAAAGATGCTTTTCCTACGTTTGTTGAATCGTTTTTTTCTTTCAACTGCTTTTATTATTGCAAGTTCAAAAGGTAAGTTATCTTTAGAAATTATATTGCATACAACAGTTCGACAAACATCATAATATTCACATGCCTCTTTTTTGGATGAAAACTCTAAATGATTAATTACTATCGATGGCTTTGACTTCTTAATCCCTGAAGCAACCAGAAATAAATGGGTTAAAGCATCTGCTTTTGGCATACCCTTTTTATTCGTATAGTAACGAAAACTTGAATCCCTCACGCCCATTTTTTTACACGCTTGAGACCAATTTGAAAACATCATTCCTTGATAATATACCATGATTTATCCTCTTATTTATTCATATAAAATTTGAATACTAATATCGCTAAGCTATCTAATTGTTTTAGAGATTCTAAATTTAACAATTTCAGCTAATTTAAAACGATATTGACCGCAAACGATGGGAAGTAGCTGCTTTAAGTCTGCATATTTTCGAATAGTCTGGGGCGTACAGTTGAGAAGCCTTGCTGCTTCCTTAGAATCAATTTCGACATCATTTGATTGCGTCAACAACTCAACAGTGCGACACAATCCATCAATTGAGCTAGCTAGCGGTATAACTGCATCCTGAACATTTTGTTTAATCACCTCATCAATTGTCATAACTATTCTCAGCACACAGAACATCATACCAGGTAATTTATTATGCTAAATTCTGAAATCTTACAATTACGCTTTCAAGAGTTAGGACTGGATTTACCTAGCTATTGTGTTGTAGAGATCCCAATCAATAATCGTGTGCAGTATGAATGCTCATGTGAGATTCCTGATCTAGATATTTGTGAATTAGGTTTATCAAATAATCCAACTGAAGCAAAAGAATTAGTGACATCCAGAGTTATGCAAAAAATAGAAGAACTTAACTTATTCCCAACCATTCACTAACCAAAAACAATCTCGACATTCTGAGCTTGTAATTTACCTTTATTTTCCTGTAATTCAAATTCAACCTCATCATCTTTCATTAAGATGATTCGATGTTTAATATTATCAAGATGAACAAAAACTTCTTTTTTGGTTTTATCACAAATAATAAATCCGAATTTCTTAGTCTTAGAGAAAAATTTAATTTTGCCTGAATGCATATATTCTAGTGTTATAAGTGGATATAAATTATATGAAGGTTGCTCAATAATAATTCAAGAAGTTGCAACAAATCTTATTTAATTACACACCTTATACGAATAGTCTGCATTATGGCTTATTAGAAAATAGCGGATAGATAAACATACCTCTCATAATGCTCATGAAAACCATAAAATCAAAATTTATATATTTTTGATATACTTATGGCGTTAATTAAGGAGGAAGTATGTGTGATTCCCTATGGTTTTTTACAGATGACCAACATCGAATTAACGTTGGTTCAAAACCAAGTGTACTTGCGTCATTTGTCATAATGACACGAACTGAAAGTACATTCCCTTTTCAAGAAGAAATAAATCAATTTGATTTGGAACATATGGGCTATGAGAAAGCTCAAGATCTTATTGAGGACCCAGACTATCACTCAAAGGTCAGAATTTATGTGCGCAAGAAATATAGCGAACGGTCACTTGACCAGCCAGCTTGAATGTTACCTGCTTGCTAATAAATTATAACCAATAAAAAAGGATTATTAATTTGAAAATAGGTCGACATATTAATTAATCTTATCATATGTTTGGATACTGTTGGCGAATTAATCTTAATGTTTATTTGGACAATATGAGGTTTAATCATCCAAGCCTAACCACTTATCTTTTATTCTTATTTTTAGATCAGGATTAAGAATGTAGAATCCACGCTTTACGCGTTTAAATATCTTATAATTGTAAGGGCTTGAACTATCAATTTCATTTTTAGATAAGATACTACTAATATATTGCCTTTTCTTACGAAAATTAGGAAATATTTTTTGGCTCAAATTCCCCATCATATTTGAAAGCACAACTACATTAAATGCCACAATTTGTTTTTCACCAAGGTTTTGAGTGTTACTTAAATGTACCCGCTTAGTATACTAAACTTTGTTCAATTTTATGAATATCAATTTCTTTTAAGGGCAAGGGTTTAGAAATAAAATATCCTTGAACGATATTAGCACCAAGATTTAATATTTCTTTAAGCTCTGTCAATGTTTCTACACCTTCAGCTATAACTTGGCAATTAGTTACCTTGGCAAACGCTATAAGTGCTGCAACAAGGGCTTTTTGTCTTTTATTTTTGTCAATGTTACGGATAAGAGTTAGATCTAATTTAATGATATCTGCATTCAACTGAATGATATGGTTAAAGCTGGCATATCCATTACCTGCATCATCAATCGCTATTTTTGCACCGAGATGTTTAAGTATTTTAATATGGTCAGTAAGTTCTTCATAATCTGAAATAATAGCATGTTCGGTAATTTCAATCACAATCTTAGATAAATCATGCATTCGTAAAGCATCAATTAATTTGTCTTGAAGCAGGTGTTCTGGAGATATATTAATTAAAAGGTAGTATTGTTCGCTATATACATTAAAGTTTTTAATTGCAGTTGAAATCGCCATTAACTCTAACTCAAACCCAAGCTTTATTTGATTTGCTTGACTAAAAATGACACCAGGGGTTTGGTATGGTGAAATTTTAAACCTGGTTAAAGATTCAAATCCAGTGATCATTCGTTTTTTTAGGTTAAAAATAGGCTGATAAACAGTAGACATTTGCTCATTATCAATAATATTGGAAATTTTAGAATATACCTCTTGATGAATTCTACTTTCTTGCTCATTCTTGTAGATGATTTTAGCAGATAGGTCAGCAAATTCTTTAACTAAACTCACATCACGTTTTGTTAAATGATGGTCTATTTCATGCTTAAAGCAACAAAAAGTGCCATGTACCTTTCCATTAGGCAGAATGATTGGAATGCCAATATAGCTCCCTATAGCTAATTTACTTGTTGCGGGAAGGTTCTTAGCAATTTCATCGTGAGGCGCATCATTAGTTAGTTCTGAGAGCTCACCATCTACAATTTTCTTACAATAAGATTGGCATAATTCTGATTTAGTGTTTTCTTCAATGGGTAGCGATTCATTTTTCTTATCAACATAATCAAATAATAAATCATCTCCTGAGAATCTGGAAATAAAGGCCACATCCATATCAAAATATCTTCTAATGATATGTAATAACTCATTGAGGTTTTCAATACCTAGATCTTTGGCGCATTTGTCTGAGACAAGATCAAATATACCTCGATTCAAATTATCCATTGTTACCCCCCCTACTTATTTTTACATAAATAATTTTAGGAAATAATCATGTAAATAGTAATAATAAAAGGACCTAAATTCAATTTAGAGGTGCAGTTCTTATAGGGGCTACCTGGAAAAACTGACAAAAGTGACGGGTTATTTTGTATTCTGCTTGATAAGCTTGCATAAATTATTAACCGTTATAGGTTTTGAAAAATAAAACCCTTGAAACATATCACAGCCATTCTTTATAAGATATTTATATTGCTCCACGGTCTCTACGCCTTCTGCTATACAGCCTGCTTCAAGGTTATTGGCTAGATCAATTATTGACTTCATAATAATATGATTATTATTTTTATCTGAATTCAACACAAACCCTTTATCTATCTTAAGATAGCTTATAGGTAAGTTTGCTAGATAGTTCAATGATGAATGTCCTGTCCCAAAGTCGTCTAATGCGACTTTAATACCAAATTTACTCAGCTCCAATAGTGCATCTTTTGCTCTAATAATGTCTTCCATTAAATGTGTTTCAGTAATCTCGAGTGTTAGATGTTTTGGATTAAAACCATTTTTAGATAATAAACTTAATAAGTGATCTATAAAACCTGGGTTAAATAGCTGCACACTGGAGATGTTGACTGAAAGCTGAATATCCAAAAGAGGGTATTTTTTGTTTAATACAGACATATCACTAAGTGCTTGTGATATAACCCATAGACCAATTCCAATAATTTCACGTGTTTTTTCAGCAATGGGGATAAATTCATCTGGATTTGAGTTTTTAATATTCTCATTATCCCAGCGTAATAATGCCTCTACACCGAATATTTCTTGTTTAGCGTTATATTGTGGTTGATATAAGAGGTGAAACTCGTTATTGACAGTAGCTTGACGTAATGCATTCTCAATCAGAGAATTTCTTTGCATTTTTTGATCAAGCTCTTCTCGAAAAAATGCCAAATTATTCTTGCCTTTTTCTTTTGCGCGATACATAGCAGTATCAGCACATTGAAGTAACTTATCAGCTTTATCTGCTGAGTCTGGATAAATAGATACTCCGACACTAATATACTGAGTTAATGTATTTCCTAATACATTAAATTCTTTAGCTACTGCTTTAATACACCTTTGAGCAACCAGCCTAATCTCATCAATACTATGAATATTTTCAATAATTGCGGCAAACTCATCCCCACCAATCCTAGCTAACCTATCTTCTTTTCGAAATACCGTTAGTAACCTTTCTACAACTAGTTTTAGCAATACATCACCACTATGGTGACCATATCTATCATTCACTAGTTTGAAATCATCTAAATCTATAAAAAAAAAACAGCAAATATTGTTTTCTCTCGCTTTGCCCTGGCAATCGATTTTGGGAGCTCACTTAGAAAATTAGCGCGGTTAGGGATGCCAGTTACATGATCATATAATGCAATCTTGCTTAATTCTTCTTCTGCTTGTTTTAAGGCAGTGATATCAAAACACATGCCTGTTAATAAGCCTGATTTATTTTTAGTGCTTGGCGTATACTGTCCAACCGCATGAATGTATTTAATTGAGTCGTTTGGACCATAAATACGATACTCCGTATTAAAGTCATTTTTTTCTTCTAATGCCTCATTCACTTTAGTATTCACTTCTTCTCGATCTTCAGGTAATACCTTCTCAATGAAAGATTCATAGAGAGATCCAAATGACTCTTTTGGTATGGAAAACAAATCATACATACCGTCATTCCATTCAAGTTTGTCATTATCTACTTCCCAGTTCCAGATTCCTATTCTAGCATGTTTGGCCGCAAGCTCGACCAGACTTTGGGTTTCCCTAACGAGCTTAATTGAGTTTTTGTAATCAGTGATATCAACCAACGAAAGAATGATGCTGGTAGTCTGTGTTTCATTGAGTAAATAACTGTATAGTTTTAAGTGATAATAAGAGCCATTGTTTGCCATTAACTCTGTTTCAAAACTAACTGATGTGTCTAACACTTGCCTTAATTTATCATAGATTGCATCAAAATTAAGGGTGTCTAAATAACCATTTATTTTTTGACCTATATCATCTTTTGTTAACTTAAGTACTCTTTCAGCCGTTTGAGTAAAACTATCAATCTCAAATTTATCATTAATAAAAACCGTACATGTTTCAGAAGCATTTAATAGTTTTTCAACCTGAATACGCGCATCTCTAAGTTCTGTATTTTTCTTTTCAAGATCTTGAACAAGTTGATGTTCTTTTGTCACATCTTTAGCAATGCCTAAAATAAACTTCTTACCATCATTATTTTCAAATCTAATCTTTGATGTATCCAGAATCTTATTTTCGCTATTAGGGAAAGTAACCTGTTCTTTGGTTCTGGAGAAACCATCTTCAAATGCAATTTTGTCATGTCTTAGAAAATAGTCTGCTTCTTCTTTTTTGTATTTTTCTAACGTGGTATGACCGATGATATTATCTTGCATCTCTTTAGGATAAACATTAAAGAAGGCTTTGTTTCCAGTAACAATTCTATATTGCTCGTCTTTCACAAGCACAAGATCTGGACTGGTATCTAATATTAACTGTAGAAATTTATTTGTCTCTGATAGCTCAACCTCTGAGTTTTTAAGCTGGGTCAAATCGTTATGTGCACCTAACATGCGTACAGGTTTTCCATTGTTATCGCGTATTGCTACACCACGACAGCGGACCCATATAGTTGAGCCATCTTTATGTTTGTACCTAACAATTTGATCATAAGAATGATTAGGGTCACTACAGTGTTTGTTGAAATTATCAACCGCTAAATTTAAGTCTTCTGGATTAATAATATCCTGCCATTCGCTGACTAAATGTTTTTTTCAGCTGGATCATACCCTAGTAACTCCCAAAATCGATGATTCATCCATTCGATCTCAGGGTTTTCCAGGTCCCAATACCATAATCCATCTAAGCTCCCGGATTGCAAAAATTCAAAAACACTGGGATCATTCTTAATTAATTGGTGTAGTTCTTTTTCTAAGTAATGCTGCATTATTATTTTCTCAGTCGTTTATGCTGATAAAGGCTGGTTTGTAGTTGCACTTCCAATTGGGACATTGCGAAACCTTAGGTATTTATATAGAGTTGGTTTAGAAATACTAAGTTGTTGCGCAATTTCATCTGAAGTTAATTCATTCTGTGTATATAATGCTTCAGCCACTCGCGCTTTTTTCTGGGCTTCTTCAGATAAACCTTTTGGCCTACCACCCATTCTACCTCTTGCTCGGGCTGATTTTAGTCCAGCTATGGTCCTTTCATATATAACATCGCGCTCAAATTCTGCTAAAGAGGCAAATAAATTGAACATTAACCTGCCTTGAGGGGTAGTGGTATCTAAAGGATCACTCAAGCTAATAATCCCAACTTTTTTATCATTTAATGCATTTACAGTTGTAATCAAATGATGCAAAGAGCGACCCATACGATCTAACTTCCAAATGACAATCTCATCATTTTCTTTGACTAGATCTAATAAATTACTTAACTGCGGTCGATCTTGTTTAGCGCCTTTTGCTACTTCTTTAAATATCTTTTCACAACCTGCTTTTTTTAGCGCATCAATTTGAAGGTCAATGCATTGATCTTTGGTTGAAACACGTGCGTAACCATATCTCATAATGAATTAGTAAATATTACTATTGGACATAAGCTTAGTTTAACCTTGTTAAATTTAACAACAATTCTTAACTATTAGTTATAATTTATATGGCGTTAACTTAACATCTGCTTATAGTTAAAAATAACCCTCGTATTTTTTTACGAACCTATTTGCAAGTGAAATTAGTAGTGCAACAACGCCGCAATCAAAATCTTTGTCAAGCTTACTTTTTTGTATTGTACTTTTTGGCTTGCCAAGTTTCATCCCTTGAGCTTTTTTACTGGCCAGTGCTTCTCTGGTACGAGAGCTAATTAAGTCCCGTTCTAATTCAGAGAATAGTGAAAACATTGTTACCATCAATTTTAATGACATATCATGAACAGTAATATCTAACTTTTGTTTAATAGCGATTACTCTAACTTCGATATTAATAAGACTGTTCACGAGATAAGTAACCCCTGAAGAGCAACGTCAAGTTATCTTAAATGCTGCCCTTGTAATGATTAGCTAAAGCTCTGGTGCTTTTGCGCTTGGTAACAATTTTGTCGCTTTACAGAACATTCAATCTAGTCCAATGGAAGTCAGTAAACAATCTAAGGGATTATAACTTCTTTGATCATATATCATTCCAGGGTGATTTAGACTAATACTTATTAGTATGAATTCAAAATATAGATAAGCGAATGTTTGGATTAAATAGAAACATTTCTCGGGATAATAAACTGTTTGGCGCATTAGTCATTCTATTAGGTAGTATTGTAATTCTAGGATGGATAACACATGTACCTCTATTAATACAGATACTTCCATCATTTGTCCCGATGCAATTTAATACGGCACTTGGTTTTATTTTAGCTGGATTGGCTATGTGTTTGCATGAAAAACACCCAAGACTAAATATAATTACTTGTGTGCTGTTATGCCTGCTCGGGTTTCTAACATTAATTGAATATATATTCTTAGTAAACCTTAATATTGATGAACTATTTATTCAACATTACATCTCAACCTATACCTCCCATCCTGGCAGGATGTCCCCAAATACTGCATTATGCTTTACTTTAACTGCTGCAGCCTACTCTTTGACATTAGTACACACCAAATGGTCTAAAATATGTTCTTTAGCTTTAGGTCTTATTGTTGGCTTATTAGGGATTCTATCCATACTCGGTTATATCTTTGGCCTAAAATTTATTTTTGGTTGGGGCAACCTGACTGGTATGGCTTTTCATACAGCATTAGGCTTTTCCATTATTGGTATAGGTAGTTATCAGGTATTTTCACTAGATTTTAAAAATCAAGAATTTGTGGAATCAATATTATTTCCTGTAGTTACTTTTTCAATTGGTGTCATTATTTTCCTATTGTCGTGGCAAGGCATGGTTTCGGCTGAAGATGATAAAATAAAAGCTGATTTACGCCATGATGTAGTCAATATCAGTGAAAAGTTACAAGTTGCAGTTATTTCCAGAACAAAGGCTATCGAACGCATTTTTAAAAGGCAGTCTCTATTAAGTCGGAATGATAAGTCTTTAATTGAAAATGATATCAATAATTACTTTTCAGACTTTTCTAGCTTACTCTTATTTGACCTGAATTATCAGAATTCAGGAAAGGACATATACTTACAGAAGGATGTTACTTCTAATATTAGTCGGCTTGCAATTAACCAATGCAAACAGGCTTTTGATAAGGAACATACATTGACTGAAAAGCTCAATATTGCTACTACTGAACAATATCTCTGTCTTTACAATAGTCATTATCAATACTTAGCTATATTTGATTTGAGGTTTATTAAAACCATAATGGATTCTAAAAAACTGCTTAAATATCATATCTTCCTTAAAGCCTCTAATACAATCATCGGTAATGCAAACCACCCAATACATAACAATCAATTTTATGTCAACCAATGGAGTAGTGATATTGAATTCAGGACTGATCATACCCCGTGGAGTTTAAAAATATGGTTAGATAATTACCAGGTAAGAAGTTTAACCTCAGATTATCCTTTTCTGTACTTATTGATGGGGCTTGTCTTTAGCGTATTATTGTCCATTTCTATTCGTATTTGGCAGATATCTAATCAAAATAATAGTTTATTGAATGAGGCATCTAAAGTAGCCCAAATCGGTTTCTGGGAATATGATCAGAATACGCAAGAAATATACTGGAGTGACGGTGTATATAAAATTTTTGGGATTGAACCAGGAAGTATAAAAGTCACATACAATGGTTTTTTTACGTTTATTCCAGAAGAATACAGGAATGCTGTAGAACAAGAATTTAAAAACTCAGTCTCCGAGAAGCGAGACTACTTCATAACCCACGAAATTATCACTAAAAATAATAAAGTTAAATATGTAGAGGGACGCGGCAAACATACCTTTAATGCAAATGGTGATTTGATTAAATCTGTTGGTAGTATTTATGATGTTACCATCAAATATTCCTCAGAGAAGAAATTTAGAGACTTATTAGAGAATGCTTCTGATGGGGTCCATATTTTAGATTTAGAGGGGAATGTGATTGAATGTAGTCGTTCATTTGCACAAAATCTTGGATATAGTTATGAAGAAGCACTTAAGCTTAATGTCGCCGAATGGGATGCCTCTATTCCTAAAGATGAATTATGCGGTGTAATTGCAGACCTTATTAAAAACCCAACCACCTTTGAAACCAAACACAAACTTAAAAATAACTCTATTATAGATGTACAAATTAATGCAAAAGGTCTATTAATTGATGGCATTCAATATCTTTATGCCTCACAGCGTGACATTACCCCTTTAAAAAAAGCTCAGCAAGAAATACAAAATTATAACATAGCATTAAAACGGTCGAATGAAGAACTAGAAAGCTTTGCGTATATTGCATCACATGACCTGAAAGAGCCACTAAGAGGAATCCATAATTATGCTAGCTTTTTATTAGAAGACTATGGTGATCAGCTTGATGATGATGGTAAAGACCAGCTACATACTCTTCAAAAACTGAGTAAACGTATGGAAGATTTAATTAACAATTTATTACATTTTTCACGTGTAGGCAGAACGGAGTTAGCATATGAAAATTGCAATTTACATGGAATTGTGACAGAGAAGATTGAAATGCTTCAGGATTTTCTATATCAAAATAATACAGAGGTTAAGATCACCCATCCCCTTCCAAACGTATACTGTGATAAAGCAAGAATTGGCGAAATATTTCAAAATTTAATCACCAATGGTGTTAAATATAATGACAAGCCCAATAAAGTAATTACGATTGAATTTGAAGATAGACCTGAAAGCATAACCTTTTCTGTTCAAGATAATGGAATCGGGATCAAAGAAGACCAATTTGATCATATTTTCAAAATCTTTAAAAGATTACACGCGCGTGACAAATATGGTGGTGGCACGGGTGCTGGTATGACTATTGTGAAAAAAATTATTGAGCGTCACAATGGTAAAATCTGGTTAACTTCAATAATTAATGAAGGTACAACGTTTTATTTTTCTATTCCAAAAACAAAACATAAGGAAATCAATGGATAGACAGAACCCCATTATATTGATAGTGGAAGACAGTGATGAAGATTTTTATACAACTAAACGCGCTTTGAAAAAATCAGGTTTAGCAAATAATATACACCGATGTTCCGATGGAGAGGAGGCAGTTAATTATCTTCACCGTAAAGAAGAATACGCAGACCAGTCTGTTTCTCCAAAACCAAACCTCATCCTTTTAGATTTAAACCTACCTATTGTTGATGGTAAAACCATATTAGATATCATAAAAAAAGATAATAATCTGAAATCCATCCCAGTGGTGATATTAACGACATCAGATGATGAAAATGATGTTAGACAATGTTATTCAAGCGGTGCAAATAGTTACATGCAAAAACCAGTGGATTTAGATAAGTTCATGCAATCAATCCAACGATTAAAGGATTTTTGGTTTGAAACCGTTTTATTACCAAAAGGAAGTGATCAGAAGTTATGGTTGTAAATATAATTTTAATTGTTGAGGATAATCCTGACGACACGGTAGCTTATACTCGTTACCTTAAAAAAATGGTTCAACCTGAGAAAATAGTATCATTTGCTTATGCTTCTGAAGCCTTAGAATATATTTCTAATCAACAAATTGATTGTGTTTTATTGGATTATCAATTACCAGATATAAGCGGAGTCGATTTTATTCATAAATTAAATAAAATTAATTTAAAGCTTATTCCTCCTGTTGTCATGTTAACGGGCTCAGGAGATGAAAGGGTTGCAGTGCAAGCATTAAAGGCAGGAGCAGCTGACTATTTGATTAAAGGCGAGGTGACAGCAGAATCTTTATATCGCGCTATTAGCAATGCTATGGATAAAGCAACCTTATTGGAGCAAGTAAAGTCGCAAGAGCAAGCTTTAAAGCAAAGGGCTTATAATGATTTTTTAACGGGTATTCCTAATCGCGCAAGATTTGATGAACTGGGAAAACAAGCATTATCGCGCACCGAGCGACATTATACTCATACTGCAATATTAATGGTGGATTTAGATGGATTTAAGAATGTAAACGACACCTATGGTCATGATACAGGCGATGAATTACTCAAATTAGTTACAACAAGATTTAAGAATATAATTCGAAATAATGATACGCCAGCAAGACTTGGTGGTGATGAGTTTGCATTAATACTGGAAAACATAAATACTAATGAATTAAAAGCTATCGCAAGCAAGCTGGTCTCAGAGTCAGAGAAAGAAATAATAATACAAAATAATTTAATATCAATTTCCTCAAGCATCGGTATTTCAATATACCCAGATGACGGTAAAGATTTAGCCGATTTACTAAAAAAAGCAGATATAGCGCTTTATCAAGCAAAGGAAACGGGAAAAGGTAAATTCATAAGATATGCTGATAATTTATAATGAGGACGATTGCAACCTGCATAATAAAATCCAGTGACATCATATTCTGAAAATAACATCAGTCCTTTTTTCTGACCGTTTTTTAGGACTAATTGCCAACACCAAAATGTGAGTAAAACATTCACACTATTTTTATACACATTTCTAAACCGTTTAACAGCATTTTAAATTGTGGATAATTCCACAAACCCTGGTGACACCCACTTTTGAACTTCAGTGACATTGGCTTCTGAAATTGACAATGGCACAAAAAAGCATCAAATTCATCATGTCTTATATATCCGTCTTTTTTATATTCCTGTAAACTAACCCTGTTTTCATGGAAACCAAGGACAATTTAATGGCTAGCAGAATTTATGCCTATGCACGTGTCTCAACTCAAGACCAAAAACTAGATTTACAGCTCGATGCTTTAAAAAAGCATGGCTATGATGAGCTTTTTCAAGAAAAGGTTTCTGGTAAGAAGACCAAAGACCGCCCCGCCCTACTCGAAATGTTAAGCAGAGTCCGTGAAGATGATTTAGTACTGATTTATAAGTTTGACCGATTAAGCAGATCCATGCGTGACCTGGTTTCCATTGCTGAAGAAATTAAAGAAAAGAAAGCGCACTTTAAATCTCTCAGTGAAGAAATAAATACCTGTACCCCAATGGGAAATTTCTTTTTCAACGTAACTTCTTCTTTTGCACAACTCGAACGTGACTTAATTTCTGAACGTACAAAAGCTGGATTAAAAGCAGCAAGAGAACGCGGAAGAAAACCTGGTCGCAAAAAAGGCATGTCTGATGAACTTAAACTTAAATGTGAATCTGTCTACGCTATTTATCGAAATAGTGACAGTGAGTCAGTTGAAAAACTATGCAAACGTTTCAACCTTCAAAAATCTTCATTCTATAGATGGAAAGTTGACTATATCGACAGTAAACCTGAACAACAAATAGATGCTTTTGCGATAAGATAAAGTATATGATACCCCAATCAAAAACATTCGAAATTAACAATCAAAAAACAACTATCAGCTCAGCTTTATTATTTGCCAAATCAAATGATAACCAACCAGTCAATATCTACTTTAGTAATAATGAGAACGAAAGTTTAATATTAGAAGATGTTAGCTCTAAAGATAAGCATTTTAATAGCATGGTTAAGTTAATTTCATGTTCAAACGTAAATGAGCCATACGATGCATTAATAAAATCAGGTTTCCCCCTTTATTGTAAAAAAATTCTGCTGAAAAATCTTAACATCAACATTGGTCTTGAAAACATAATTTCTAATCAAATAGAGTTTATTAACAACAAAGGAAACCTAATATTCTCTACAAAACCAAATACTAATTTTGATAAAACTGGAATTGAAGATGTTTCTATCAGCATTAGCAACTCAACCATGGGCTCTGTACCAATACCATACTCATACAAGTGGATTAACCTAGATATCTCTAATAGCACGATTGGAGAAATTACAGGTATAAAAGATGCAACCAAATTAAAATTAAGCGTTATTAATAGCACATTCTTAAAACCTCAACATTTAATAGATATTACCTTATCACCTAATGAAAAAACACCCGAAAAAATTAGCCGTTTAGAATACCAAGCAGAACCTCATGGTCATAATTACAAACAATTCAAAGCAATAATCACTAACAGTGTCGCCAATACAAAACTAAAGGCTGAAAACTCATATAAGCACTACAATATAGAAATAAAAAAGTCTTATATAGGGCAGCTATTTTCAAGCTCGTGCAGCACTCACTTAAAAACAATTGAAACCAAACTAGATAAAATCAAAGTTATCCATCAAAACCAGGCAGATGGTGACTTTACAATAAAAAGCAATGACTACAATACAAATATTCTTGATATCAACACATACCACAAATTAATTGTAGATATTAAAGGCTCAGAACCAGTCAATTGTATAAAAATACAGAGGAACTCAAGAGAAGCAACTATATGCCATGACTCAAAAATATTTATTGATGTTCCTCAAATCAAAAAAACATTGGAATTAGTTCAACCAACCATCAAACACGTTAGTAATATTAAATTGCCACCTTTAAAGAAGATACCTTCCTATAAAAATATATTCGATAAGAATATATCAGGCCCAAAACAATTAGCACAAAATATTTGGAATGAATTTATAGCGTTAATCGGTTTAAGGGAGGTTTACCCTAACAACCCAGACGAACTAAATAAATATAGAATTATGTCAAATGACTTCCTTGAAGTACGAAACACAAAACTTGCTGGGCAATTTAGAGCGCTATATTCATCCCAAAACAATAATGGGATTATTGCAAAACTATATCATTTTTTCTCAGATAGCGGGCTAAGTGTTACGGCTCGCCATCATAATCCACTTGGACCACCATTATCCGTATTTTTTGACCCACATTAATTGCGAATGAAAAATTCGTTCAGCCCACTTTAAATGCGAATATAAAATAATGGACCACGATTATATTTTCCTTGGCCCAATTTATTTGCGAATATAAATATTTCTAATTTTTATGAGTCTAACAACCTCTGTTTTTAAATTCTTTAACGTCAATTTATTTATTGCAATGGGTTATTTGATGCATGAAATCCCGAAAATCTTATGAAATAGATAAAAAAACCAGATACACTAAAGGGTTATTTATGGATAACAATGGATACAAATATGGATATGGTCATAAATACATGATATTATTGGATAATAATGGATAATAATGGATAATTAATTGGGTATGTTTTTTTGAATACTCACTCGCTTGTTATTACTACAGAAATATTAAAAATCATATCAGAAATTGATGAATTCAAAGGTGCTTGGAAATCACTTGGTACTCTAGCTCCAGAAAGATTACAAGCCTTAAAAAAAGTGGCAACAATTGAAAGTATTGGCTCTTCAACAAGAATAGAAGGAAGTAGGCTAACCGACGTAGAGGTTGAAGCCATTTTATCAAATATTGAAGTAAAAAAATTTGATACTAGAGATGAGCAAGAAGTTGCTGGATATTCTCATGCAATGAATATTATTTTTGAGTCTTGGAAAGAAATACCTATTGATGCAAACCATATAAAACAATTACATGGAGAAATATTAAAATTTAGCAGTAAAGACCAATCTCATAGAGGAAAATATAAAATAAGCAGTAATAATATTTCAGCTTTTGATTTAAATGGTAAGAAAATTGGTATTGTATTCGAAACAGCTACGTCATTTGATACCCCAAAACTAATGGAGGAATTAATTAGCTGGACAAATCAATCACTGGAAGAAAAGAAACTACATCCAATTATAATCTGTGCAATATTTACGGTTACTTTTCTTGAAATACATCCATTTCAAGATGGGAATGGTCGTCTTAGCAGAGTACTCACAATCCTGATTCTACTTAAGTCAGGTTATAGTTATGTATCATATAGTTCGTTAGAAAGCATTATAGAACAGAATAAGGATGCTTATTACTTATCTTTAAGACAGACACAGAAAACAATTCGATCAGATAATCCTAATTGGGCGCCTTGGGTATTGTTTTTTATTAATTCACTTAATAGCCAAGTCAAACGGTTAATGATTAAAATTGAAAAGGAAAGAATATTATTACAAAACCTTCCAGACATTTCGTTAAGTATAATCGACCACATAAAACAACATGGTCGCACCACCCTTTTAGAGATGGCAACTTTAACAGACATCAATAGAAATACACTAAAAAAACATTTTCAGAAATTAGTTTCAACGAACCAAATCACCAAACATGGGAAAGGTAGAGGCGTTTGGTACTCAATAACTTGAAATAAGTACAACAGTCTAGTGTAGATTATTGATATGGTTTATTGGAC
>JAOMSY010000035.1 GCA_028355575.1 Francisellaceae bacterium
TGAACATAATTTTATTGGGAATATAAGATATTTAATTTGGTTACATTGTGACAGGTAGGAATATTGTTGACAGTACACGCAAAATTTCTACGTTACCTGCCGCCAAATTCTGCAAAGTAGGTAAAATCTTAGATATACTTCATAAAATACGAAAACTTAATAGCAAAATAACAAGGAGCGCTTTGTGGTCGATATCAATCGTAAACATAACATACAGCATAGCAAGCACTATCAAGATTTTAGTACAGCTTGGTTAAGAGATGAGGCAGATGTAATTCGTGATATAGCTGATCGAATTCACTTATCTCGCACTGAGAAAGAAAATATAGATTCTCGTGCAATTGAATTAGTCACAACAGTTCGTAAAGAACGTATTAACAAAAGTGGCTTAGATGCTTTTATGGTGCAATATGATCTTTCAAGCGAGGAAGGAATCGTTTTAATGTGCCTAGCTGAAGCTCTGCTTCGTGTACCAGATAGTATTACTGCTGACCGTTTAATTAAAGATAAACTCACGAGTGCAAATTGGAAAGAACATTTAGGTACGAGTGACTCCATGTTTGTTAACGCAGCGACTTGGAGTTTAATGCTAACTGGTAAAATTCTCTCTCCAACAAAGCGTAAAAGCAAACATCTATCAAATATTATGAAAGGCTTCTTAGATAAAAGAAGTCGCCCCATTGTCCGCAAAGCTGCACTTCAAGCGATGAAGATATTAGGTCAGCAATATGTTATGGGTGAAACCATTGATAAGGCGATAAAACGTGCCAAAGGTCCTGAGAAAAAAGGTTATACCTATTCATATGATATGTTGGGCGAAGCAGCAACCACAATGGCTGATGCAGAGTTCTACTTTAAAGAGTACTTTAATTCAATTAACGCCATTGGTAAAAGCGCTAAGAATAAAGAAGTTAAAAACAATGCGGGTATCTCAGTTAAACTCTCTGCATTACACCCACGCTATGAAATTGCTCAATCACAGCGCTGTCATGAAGAAATGTACCCCAAGCTATTAGAGCTAATGCAGTTAGCCAAAAGCTATAACATAGGCCTTAACATTGATGCCGAAGAAACCGAGCGTTTAGAAATTTCACTTGAAATATTTGAACGTTTAGCGCATGAGACAAGTCTAGCTGGTTGGGATGGCATGGGCATTGTCGTTCAAGCTTACCAAAAACGTGGTTACCACGTATTACAATACTTGATTGACCTTGCTAGCCGTTCAAAACGTCGTTTTATGGTAAGACTGGTTAAAGGCGCGTATTGGGACTCTGAAATTAAACATTCGCAAGAACAAGGTGCAGATTCATATATGGTATTTACACAAAAATGCCATACAGACATGTCTTACTTGGCTTGTGCAAAACTAATATTTGAGAATGCAGATGCTATCTACCCTCAATTTGCAACGCATAATGCCTTAACCGTATCAACTATAATGGAATTTGCGAAAGACTATAAAGATTATGAATTCCAATGCTTACATGGTATGGGTGATGCATTGTATGACCATGTTGTTGGCAAAGGTGAATTTGGTGGTATTCCATGTCGTATATATGCCCCAGTTGGGACTTATAAGCATCTATTACCTTATTTAGTACGTCGTTTATTAGAAAATGGGGCAAATTCATCCTTTGTCAATCGTATTGTTGATGAGGAAGTTCCAATTGAAAATCTAATTGAAAACCCAACAGAAAAAGCACAACGCTTAGGTATGAAGCAACACCCTTCCATCCCGTTACCTAAAAATATACTAGGAGAAAGAATGAACTCACAAGGCATTAATATTAATGACTTTAAAACCATTGATGATTTATCAGCAGAAACGAATAAAGCACTTAAATTACCAATGGAAGCTTATCCTTTGATTGATAGTAAAGAAGATTGCAAAGGTGATGTTTACACTGTGAAAAATCCTTCAAACCAAAAAGAAATTGTTGGTAAGGTTCACTTTGCAACTGAGAAGAGTGTTGATATTGCAATGACGAAAGCAAACAATGCCTTTGACGCTTGGGATGCAACTCCTGCTGATGATAGAGCAAAAATGTTAGAAAAAACGGCTGATTTGTTAGAAGAGCACTTTGCAGAATTTATCGGAATTGCAGTAAAAGAAGCTGGTAAAACACTTGGCAATGCAGTTGATGAAGTTCGTGAAGCCGTTGATTTCTGTCGCTACTATGCAATACAAGCCCGTAAAGATTTTTCTACCCCAACTACCCTACCTAGCCCTACAGGTGAATTAGACCAAATCAGTCTACACGGTCGTGGTGTTGTAGTTTGTATTAGCCCATGGAACTTCCCATTAGCAATATTCTTAGGCCAGGTTGTTGCATCATTAGTGGCAGGTAATACAGTGGTTGCAAAGCCTGCTGAACAAACATCATTAATCGCATTTAGAGCAGTTGAACTTCTATATCAAGCAGGTATTCCAAAAGATGTAATGCAACTTTTACCTGGCAATGGTGAAACAGTTGGTTCTGCTTTAATCAATGATAGTCGTGTTGCAGGTGTTATATTCACTGGATCAACTGGTGTTGCACGCTTAATACAAAAAACGCTTGCCAACAAACCTGGCGGAATTACACCTCTAGTTGCAGAAACTGGTGGTCAAAACTGCATGGTTGTTGATTCATCTGCGTTACCTGAACAAGTCGTTAGAGATGTAATTAAGTCATCATTCGACAGCGCTGGGCAACGTTGTTCTGCTCTACGTGTATTATTCTTACAAGAAGATACAGCAGACATTATCATCACCATGTTAAAAGGTGCAATGAAGGAACTATCTGTCGGTAATCCAAATAATCTTGAAAATGACATTGGACCAGTTATCGATAAAGAAGCTCAAGCAAACCTATTGGGTCATATTGAAGATATGAAACAAAATGCAAAATTAGTGTATCAAGTAGAAATGCACGAAGAATGTCAAAATGGTACTTTTGTTCCACCTACAGCGGTTGAAATTCCAGATCTACAATCATTAACACAAGAATTTTTTGGACCAATCCTACATATTGTTAGATACAAAGCAAAAGATTTACATAAACTACCAGCGATGATTAACGGTACTGGCTTTGGTTTAACTTTTGGTTTACACAGCCGTATTGAAGAAACCGTTGATTTCTTCAGGAAAAATATCAAAGCAGGTAACCTATATATCAACCGTAATATTGTGGGTGCTGTGGTTGGCGTACAACCATTTGGTGGTAGAGGACTATCTGGAACAGGCCCAAAGGCTGGTGGACCTCAATACTTACATAAACTTGCTACTGAAAAAACAGTCAGTATAGATACGACTGCTTCAGGTGGTAATGCTTCTCTTATGACACTAGATGAAAACTAACGAGCAATAGAAGTATTGTTCGTTATAAAGCTTACATAAGGTAAATTATTTAAATTTCTGATACAAAGGTATGCTGCATATACAAAAGATAATATTGCTGCATAAGCATACCCCATCCCATAATAGTCAAATCCCATATATAAAGTAAAAACGGTAAATGTGCTATTCAATACAAAGAAAAGTACATAACACTTTAAAACGCCCTTTCTATTATCAAAATATGCCAAAATGATGGTAAAAAATAAGAAGAATATTTGAAACGTTGAACCAATTATACCATAACGGAATATACCCATTTGTGTATAATTAACGTGAATGAACCTAAAAATATGCGGTGCAGCTAATATCAATACAGCAGCTATTGCTGCTTGTAAAATAAAAACAATAATCGAATTACGCGTAAAACTATTAATTAGGTTCTGTTGGTTTTTGAAAATTTTATCCAAGTTAGCATTATTTAAACTATCACTGTAAAACTTAACATATTTTTGATAGAAATCAGTTTCAATCTGATAAACAAATATCGCTAATGCAGGCACAATTGACAGGTATGCAAGAAACATAGCACTATCATAATTAGGGTACATAAAAAATGATGACTGCCCTTTCTCAGCTAGTGCCTCAGGAGAAAACCACATAATAAATTTGTCTGCCCAAGAACCTAAATTATAAAATAATCCAGCAAGGGCCAACTCCCAATATTTAGGGAAATACTTTAAAAAGGTAAATATCTTTTTTGGTTTATATGGATACTCAATCAAAATTCTTGCGCCCATAATCGATACGATTAAAGCCAAACCTATACTAAAACCAATTAACATACCTAATACGCCATATGACTCTGCCATAAAGCTAGAACAGAGAACAGATACAATAATTCCACCAATGAATGCATAGGTAGTCACTTGATAATTTTTCATGGCAGATAAAAAGATTGCAGCCATCCAAATTAGAACAATCAACATGTAATTAATAACAGCATTAACTGCCACGATAGTTGGTAAATTTGAATATATACAATAGAACCAGACGCTTAGACTTAACTGAATGATTGATATTACTAAAGTCGCTCCATAGAGCATTCCAATTGAATACGACAAATCTTTACGATGAATTTCATCTGCTAGAAATCGAGTACAAACTAAAAATATTGGGCCAGAGATAACCAGTGAAAATGCAAAATTATATATAATGATTGACCGAAACTGTTCCACAGCCCCATGAGTCGTAAAATAGTCACCGACAGCAATGATAACCCCAAGAGATAATACGGTAAATAGCCATGGCCCTGATGAAGCAATAAGCGCATGAAAAAAAGCTTGTACTGATCCGAATAAATTATCTTTTTGACTGAGTTTTCTTAATACAAAACCAATACCTGCCATTATTGCTCCTTATCTATTAAGGACTGATAGAGTTCTTTATAAGCCTTATGTTGATCCGCTTTTAAATAGTACCTTTTAATGCGTTCAACAATATTGCCTGAACACTCATTATAAAATTCACTATTAATAAAGAGTTTTTCCATTGCCTTTGCAATTGCCTCTGGATTTGAAAGCTCACATACTATACCAGCATGTCCAATTTTTGGAGATTCATCTGAACGCCCTTCAATAATTTCTCGACATGATCCAACATCGGTAGTAACTGACACTGTTCCACTTGCACCACATTCCAGTAAAACTAATGGTTGCGCTTCACTTAAACTAGAAAGAACAATAACATCAATTTCACCCAGGTAGTCTGTTATATTCACTTTACCAGTAAATATAAAGTTTTTTTCTATCCCTTGCGACTTAACTAAATCAATACATTCTTCGTAATACTCTGGGTCCTCATCTGTAGGCCCCATCATATATGCTTTAACATTAGGTATGGTTTTATATAATATCGAAATAGACATGATATAAGCTTTAATGTCTTTAATGGGGACAACTCTGCCAATTAATGCGACTGTTGGTGCGTGGCTTTTAGCTTTATGAACATTACTATACTTTTCATAGTCAATTCCATTTGCAATAACCATTAGTTTATTACTGTCTGCACCATCTTCAATTTGTAGTTTAAAATTACCTTCATAGAGCGTTACTATTTTATCACACGCGTCATAAGCAAGTTTTGAATATGAATAAAATGCATCCATCCAGAAATCTCTTAACTCTTTAACACCTTTCCTGCTAACATTTAAATTCATGGCATCTTCACCATCTAACCAAGCAGCTGAGGCGAGTTCTATTCTTCTCTCATTTGTATAAATACCATGTTCAGTAAGCAAGCAAGATGCGCCTGTTTCAACATGAGCACGAGCCAAATACAAGCCAGCATAACCAGTACAGACAGAATGGTAAACTTTCGCTTTAGGCAGTTCTGATAAAATTACAGAGTATACGCTACTTAAAATTGCTCTCCAAGACCAAAAATAATTAATATAACTCGCATTAGGGTAGGTCTCTCGATACATTGACATTAATAGCTGCCAAGCTTCTTTAGAATTAAGTAAAAAATTGGTGGATAACGGTTTGCCATTATTCTTAACAGTTTTTATTAATTTTTCTAACGCATCAAGCGTAGTGTCTTCGCTATGTAATTGCTCTAAGGAGACTTGTAAACTTTTAATTAAATCAGGAATTTTCTTTTTATTCTTCTCACTTTTTCCTGGGATTGATTGCTGTAGAGTAATATCTATTTTTTCATGGACATTGTCAGGCATTTCATAACGATGTGTTTTATTATAACTAGGCGGCATTAAACAAACTAAGCAAAAGTTTAAATGACTCTGCTCAGTTATAAGCTCATGAACCCAAGATGAAACACCACCAGAAACATATGGATAAGTTCCTTCTAAGACTAAACAAACATCATAAGTTTTCTGATCATGCTTCACTTGTATGCATCCATAAATCCATTGTAGCCTTAGCCATTTCTTCAGTAGCAGCATCACCTTTTACGTTATTCTGGTAACTCTGACAAAACTGATTTATCTCTGAATACTTTCTAAGGCAATATAATACTTCTACATACCATAAAAATAATTGTGGTGTTAGTAATCCATTTTTACCTTTGATGATAATATCAAGATACTTTAATGCTTCTTTATTATTATTCACGCGTATGTTTAGCCTGGCTAATGCAAGTGAAATTTCTTCAGAATTATCTCCCGACAATTTTTGATACAATTTATAATAACCAATTGCTCTAAGGTAGAAATGTTCTACTTTTTCAGCATCTGTCAAAATCCCACAATAAGCATATGTATCACAATGTTGCGCGAGTTTATATGCAGTATCAGGACTCTTTTCATCTTCAGAGTACAGTTTTTCTAATTCAATTAATTTTTTTGAAAAAGTCGACTCAATATTTGCAATCACAGTTGCCGCTTGGACACGAATACTATTTTCTTTGCTTTTAACGGCTTGACGTAATAACTTTGAAAATCTAGGTGAAAAGTATCTTGCCATTTTAGCTATGATAAGCCTCTGTTCTGAAGTGCTACCTTCTTCAAGCACTTCAGATATTGGTACAATATCACCTTTTTCAGTAAAATCTTCTTGAGATGAAATCAATCTATCATATAACCTTTCATTCTCACCCTCTTCATCCTCTAAGCCGATTTTATATAGCCAATCCGGATCAATATTTTTATATGAAACCCAACACATTATACTTGTTAATAATGAAATGCCTGCACCTATAATAGCTGCAACAGACGTCATAAACAGTAAATACAAATACAATCTGACATCAGATTTAAAAAAATACATCAGACCACAAACTATAGAAAGCAACAAACAAATGACTATATGTATAACAATCAAGGAAGTAATACTTATCTCACCAAGAAAATAAAGATAAGTAGCATAAGACTCTAATAACAAAACAATACAGCCAGTAAATATCACACCAAGAAAATAATTCAGTTTTGTAGATGCTAAATTAGAATTATATGAGGTATGCATCTCTTTCATAAAAATACACTATAACCGTTTATATGACACAATGAGTTCTGCTTTATTCTCTGTAAATGCTCTAAATTGAGTATCAAGTTCGAGTATGTATTCCTGAATTTTTTCTGGATTACTACTACGGACAAGCGAATAAAATACTTCTTTTTTTCCTGAGGAAAATACAACCACATCTGGTGGAAAAACCTCTTTAAAGACCTCTATTAATGATAGTACTGGATTTATATTTACAATATCAAGTGGATGAATAGACATTTCTAGCCTATATAATGGGAAACAATACCTTTCTGACAATACTAATAAAAAGTCCCGTTGATGGTTATAATAACTTTTAGTATAAAGCCCTGTTTCCTTATCAATAAACTGATTGTCTTCAGCCACCCCATACTGTATTGAATTAGAGTATGCTGTTCCAACCCAGTCACATATAGCAACAAATGTTGAAATGGTTGACGTATTTAAATCCAAAAAGTCTAAGCTCTCAATTTTTAGTAAACCAAACACTGAGCCGGTATTCTTATTTACAAGTTTACAAGCTAATACCCCTTCAGAACCCAAAATTTCTTGATGTTCTCTTTTTGTGACGGATAGGTATTCTTCAGTGATAATTGCCCGATATAGGTACGAATTTTTTTTAATCTCATTTGAATAGCTATCAGAGTCTTCCCAACCAATATAATATTTTCTATAAAACCCCTTCCCTTCGGCAAGAAATATTGAAAATGATTTAGGCTTTAATGTCTCTTCTACAATTTTAGGTAGGTGTTCAATAAGTGAAGTATCTGATAAACTCTGATATTGCGAAATAATGGAATACCCATGAGATGCACTTGTTAATTGACCCGCTAATTTTTTTTCCAACATCTCTTTTACTGATTTTAGGCGGTTATAACCGTGCGTTATTTCATTTTCACGCTGTGTTGATTCTTCATATTTTATTTTGGTTTGTTGATAAGACATAATATGTTTTGATCTAAGCAAACCGAGCAAAACACTAGTAATAAACCACATTAATGGATTAATAATAATATAAAGATAATACCCATACGTTGTCTGATCTATGTTCTGCGTAGGAAGGTTACCAACCAGTAAAACTAGCGAGCAAACAAGTGCACTAAATATTGCCTCATTTACGCCATACTGTGCAGAAATAAAAATAATAATAATCCAATAAGGGCTAGGATTAACATCGAAAAAGCGGTTATCATTGCCTGTAAAATACGCTGCACACATTACTATTAAAATAAACACAACAATTTCAAAAATTGCTGAAACACGCAACCCTAATATTTTATGACTAAATAAATGCTTAAATTGTAACATTTTTAACCGTTTTACAAATTTGCGCATATATTAACATGATACATAATTTATTCATTAAGTTTAAATAATATAAAAATAACATAACGGCAATAATATTTATTTATTAACTTTGCAGAATGAATTACTAGTATTTGTAGCGTGATTACCTTTTATTTTTTTAGAAAGATACATTGATTCATCAGCAGCTTTAAACATTCCTTTGGGGCTACAGGGACTCTCACATAAATTACAAACGCCGATACTAGCCGATATATTCAAAACAATATTCTTTATTATAAAGGTCTTTGATATTTTCGAAAATATTTTAGAAAGAACTTCTTCACATTCTTCCTTACCAGTCTGAGGTAGCACAATACAAAACTAATCCCCACCAACTCTTGCAATAAGATCTTCCTCCCTCAGAATATTACTAATACGCTTTGAAAATTCAATTAATAGTAAATCACCTACCTCATGACCATATGTATCATTAACCTGCTTGAAACCATCGATATCAAGATAAAGTAAAGACAAATTTCTTTTATGCCTTTTAGACTCCGAAAATCGTTTATTTAAAAACTCTTCAAAGTTTCGTCGATTAGGTATACCCGTTAAATAATCCAGGTAAGCCATAGACGCTAATTTTTCATTTGCTTCTTTAAGGTCATTTTGAATAGAGCGCTGATAACTGATGTCAGACATAATACTTAGAACAACTTTACCTTTGTTCGTATTTAATCCAATTAAACTTATATCAATAGCAAACTCATTTTTATTTTTACGCACAGCAAATAATGGAACATCTCTATTACCAATTACCTTAGGCTTAAAGTCATCCTGAAAAATCTTACGTTTTCCAGGATGGTTTTTCCTATACTGTGATGGTACTAGATCTTCAATAGTAAGCGAACATAACTCTTGCCCATCATACCCAAAGTATTCTTGAGCAATAACATTACTCTGAATAATCTCACCACCACAGTTACTTATTAGTACAGCATTAGGAAATAAGTCGATGAAGTCTTTAAACTCAGACGAAAGTAGATGGGACACTTTCCATTCACGTTTTTTAACAATTTCGATGATTTCATTAACTGACAATAGAAAACCCCTTTAATACTATATATAACCCTATCCTTACAGGGTTATAATTCACACATGTCTTTATGAAATGCATGGAATGTTAATCATTTCAGTTGAAAATAAGACTTAGGAGTTAGATAAATTTATATTTGTAATATTTAGGCTCCCATTGAATTTCCTTTAGCCTTACGTCTATATCATTAATATTAACTGTACATACACCATCATCAATTGCTTGTTTTATAACTGCCTTTGCGATCAATTGACTTAATTCATTGGCTTCAGTTATAGGTAGAAGTAATGATGCCTCATTATCTTTTCTAAATGGCGATAATTCACTTAATGCCTGACAAGCCGCTCTTATCATGCCACCAGTTAGCCTAGAAGCTTTTACAGCAATGATACCTAAACCCAGACCTGGGAAAATATAAGCATTATTGCCTTGTGGAACAGGATAAGTTTTACCATTATATTCAACAGGCTTGAACGGGCTACCTGTAGCAATTATTGCTTTACCGTCAGTCCAACGTATTAGGTCATCAGGATGTGCCTCACTTTTTGAAGTCGGGTTAGAAAGCGGCATAATAATAGGCCGATCAACATATTTAACCATTTCTTTTACAATTGTTTCATTAAATGCATTTTGCACTGTAGAACAACCCACCAAAACGGTTGGTTTTGCATTTTTAACCACTTCTTCTAATGTGATCTTTTCTCTATTAGCAACATTCCAATCGGCCACAGACTCTTTAGTTTGAACATATGGTTCTTGGAAAAACTCAATTTTAGGCTGGTATTCTGTCAACAAACCCTTGCTGTTTATCATCCAGAAGCGCTTCCTAGCTTCTTCCTTACTTAAACCAGCTTCAATCAACGTTTCGCATATCTGGTCTGCAATACCACAGCTTGCGGTACCAGCACCATGCATTACAATACGCTGGTCAGCCATAGATAACCCTTGTCCTTCAATGGCTGATAAGATGTTAGCCGTTGTAACAATACCTGTTCCTTGCATGTCATCATTGAATGTACACATAACATCCTGGTAACGCTCTAGATTTTTTCTCGCTGTGTCACGACCAAAATCTTCCCAGTGTAAATATACGTTAGAAAAATTTTTACGGACGGATTGAACAAATAAATCAATAAAGTCATCATAAGCTTCGCCGCGAATACGTTTCTGCCTACGACCAATGTAAATTGGATCATTTAAAAGGTCATCGTTATCAGTTCCAACATCTAAAAATATTGGCAACACTCTTGATGGATCAATACCTGAAAACAATATATAGACCATTAGCTTACCTACGCTAATATCCATACCACCAACACCTTGGTCACCTATTCCTAAAACAGCTTCGCCATCTGTAACAATAATAAAATCAATTTCATCACTTGCCTGTTGAGAAATTATCGAATCCATTGAGTCTCTATCTTCATAATTCAGATAAATACCACGAGGGCGTCTTATCAACATACTAAAGTTTTGAACAGAGTCACCTACGGTAGGCGTATAAATAATTGGAAGCATTTCTTCCATGTGGTCTTGTACTAATCTATAAAATGCAGTTGTATTATAGTCGTGCAATTGCATTAAAAATACATGACGCCCTAGGCTTGTATCTTTAGTCTTAAACTGTTGGTAATGGCGTTTTACTTGCTCTTCTATTGTTTCAACTGCACTTGGCAATATACCTGACAATTCAAGCTCTTTTCGCTCTTCCTTCGTAAAAGCCATACCCTTATTTAACAAAGGGATATTAAGCAGCTCTCTCCCTTTGACTGATATTTGCACATGATCAATATCACCTTGAGCATTTCTAATTTTTTTGAAATATTTCTTTGCCATTATGTCCTCTCTATCACTACTGAAAATATATTATTACTATGATTTAATACTGAATAAGCATAGGCGATAACTGCCAAATTGCATATACTAATAAGCATAATTATATAGTGTTCTTTAAGTGGAAAGGCATGCAAAACCTCAAAAATATCTTAATTGTCTATACTGGCGGTACAATTGGAATGATTAAATCAGCCAGGGGTGATTATATTCCATCACCTGGTTATTTAAGTGATGTGATCAACAATAGCCAATTATTTAAACACAATGATGTACCTAATTTTGATATTTTAGAACATGAAAGCCTTATTGACTCTTCCAATATTTCTCCAAAACACTGGCAGAAAATTGCTAACGATATCTTTAATAATTATAACAATTACGATGGCTTTGTTATATTACACGGGACAGACACACTCGCTTATTCTTCATCAGCACTTTCTTTTATGCTTAGCGGATTAGCTAAACCCGTCATTTTAACTGGCGCTCAAATTCCAGTTTCTCAATTAAGAACAGATGGCTTAGACAACATTCTAGATAGCCTACTGATTGCTTCAAATTTCCCTAATATTCAAGAAGTTTGTGTTTATTTTAATAAAAAACTATTCAGAGGCAATCGAGTTAAAAAAGTCAGTGCTGATGCAATGAATGCATTCAATTCACCTGATTACCCTTGCATTGGGACAGTCAATATTAATATTAACATTCATGATTATTTTCTTTATAAAAATTACACAACTCGAAATTTGCAGGTCAGTAACCTAAAAATTCCAGAAATTGCAATGATTAATATTTTTCCTGGTATACAACATGAGTTCATGGAACAAATACTTGAGCTTCCATTAGAAGGATTAATCATGAGAACATATGGAGCGGGAAACGCACCAAATGATAAAGTGTTTCTCAACTCTCTCAAAAAAGCATGCGAAAAAGGTGTAATTATTGTTAACTGCTCATCATGCTCATCCGGTACAGTGGATATGAGAACGTATTCTACTGGTTGCGATTTATTGGAGATGGGTGTTGTTTCAGGGTATGACATGACAGATGAGGCAGCGCTGACAAAGCTTTATTATTTATTTGGGCTAGGTCTTACTAAAGAAAAAATAAAACAACACATGGAAGAGGATCTACGTGGTGAAGTAACAATCCCCAAAGCACCAATAAAGTAGTTATGACTATACCTGCCAACATTATCTATTCAAAAATAACTGATCCATATATAAATTTAGGCATAGAGAACTGGATATTTAAAAACCTTGTTGATAATGAACCCATATTATTTTTATGGCAAAGCTCACCAGCAATTATTATAGGTCGGGCACAAAATCCATGGCTTGAATGCAACCTTTCTGAGACAACCAAAGACAACATCCCTATTGTTCGTCGACAAAGCGGTGGTGGAACAGTATTCCATGACCTTGGAAATATTAACTTTACTTTTTTAATGCCAAACCAGCTATATGACAAAAAGAAACACTTACAGGTTATCGTTAAAGCACTTGAAAGCTTGGATATTAAAGCTGAGATCAACGATCGAAACGACATTATAACCAATGTAAATAATTATCCATTTAAACTCTCTGGCAGCGCCTATAGAGAAACAAAACACACATCTTTTCATCATGGTACCCTATTAATAGCGTCTGATCTAAATTCACTCGAGAAATACCTGCATCATAAAATTGATAAAAATATAAACGCTAAAGGTGTCAGCTCTGTCCGCTCCAAAGTAACCTCTATAGAGAAAATTAAACAAGATTCTGCAAGTGTCACAAAAATATATAATGCGATTGAAGCATCATTTAAAGATATTTTCCAAATATCACATCATAAGCCTTTAATAATCGATTATGACTTTATTTCAAGCAGTTTAGAAATAAAACGTTATGCTGATTCAATTAACAATTGGTACTGGACTTATTCAAAGACATTACCTTTCGAATATAATCTTCAGATCAATACACTAGAGTATATTAAGCTTTATGTTAAACAAGGAAAGATTATCAATTTTGATCATAACATAGCTTCAAGCGAACCATTGAACTTAATCGAATTCCTTAGAAGTCAGCCGCTTCTTAACATAGATACATTAAACACTTTCAACGCTTCTATTATCAATCATCATGAAAAGGACATTCTCAAAAGGATTCAGCATTTATTTACTTAATGCATTTAGATTTTACATCTTTTCAATGACAGTTTGATCTGATATTAATTTATTAATTTTCGGGTTGCCAAGATATTTAATATTAGCGATGCCAGTTGACTTGATATCCAAAGTCTCAGTTGAATGCACTTTTATATCAGTGTCTCCGGTGGAATATATTTTGACTACTTTTGCAATCAAGCTTTTCGCATCAATGCTCGAATTATTGTGTGTATAAACGTAGACTTTATCTACTATTCCAGCAACTGACCCATGGGCATGATTGGAAAGTTCGATTGTAAACTTTTTCTCATCCATCAGTTTGATATCAAATTTGGAATACCCTGTAGCAGAAAAATAGCTTAAGTTTGAAGTCGCTATGTTCAATGGAATGCGAATATCATTATATTTATTTGCATTGTTTAAAGAGATATACAAACAATGATTTGTATGCTCGGTTACCACATTTCTTACAATATCTTCCTGTCCAGACGCTTTAACCTCTGGCAAACCATATCGCCACCTCACATCAAAATTCTTAGAAAGGATAATACAAGATTTATCTTGAATTTTAATGTACCTCTCTACAGGTACTCCCCCCATATTTGAGTCAGAACAACTACACAATAGGTTAAGCATTCCCATAATATAGACAATAGATATTAAAGTGCGCACAATAATTCATCTTTTAGTCGTGTAATTCAATTATAGACTATAGTAAGATTCTTGTGTTCTTAGTCATATATTTGATATGTTAAATGCATATAATAAATTTTGGGGTAATAATAATTATGAATATAAACATTAAAGAAAAAACTGCCTGTAAATTAGACAATTACACTAACGTTACAATAACGGGAAAGGATGCACAAAAATTCCTACAAGGTCAGCTCTCTTGTGATTTGAATGATATAACCAGCTCACAACCAGGTATTGGGTGTTACTGTAATATTAAAGGTCGTATCCTAGCCTATTTTGATATTTTTAATATAGATTCTAGTTATATAATTAATTTACCA
>JAOMSY010000036.1 GCA_028355575.1 Francisellaceae bacterium
AACCTGTACCTGGTAATTCTCGCCCACGCGCTGTGAATGGAACTGTTAGTTATTTGCCTGCCTTGTTTGGGTTAACGATTGCTGGTGAGGTGGTTAAGGATTTGATCTCCTCATAAGAACCACCTATAAAGGGACACGTAGCATTATCACAATGTTAATTATCAACCCACTTGAATTAACTTTCCTTGCTGAATTATTCCTGCAGCTCCTAAGTTGAGCTTGGAACCATTTGCCTCAATGTTAGCAACTAATGAATTCAACTCTATAGCTGTTTCACCAGCCTTTATTGTAATACCCGTGGGAGAAATAGTAATAGAATTATCACCACACTTTAATGTGATACCCCCAACAGGTGCCTCTAGAACAATATTACCTCCTTTTAAATCAACACTAGCAGCCTCAATACTAGTTTTAGCTGTAGACTTCACAGAAAAAGTCGATCCAGAATCCAGAGAGATACCCTTAGCACCAAGTGTCTTAACATTAAAACTAAATGCTGATTTCAAGCTTATATTAGCTGCATCAATACTTGCCATATATGTAACATCTAAATCCCACTTTCCTTTTACGGTTGTGGAAACATCATCTCCGTTAAGATTAATTACTTTACCGCTCTTGGTAAAATCTACTTTAAGACCCGTAAGAGAAATTGAAGTTTCTAATGCTGTACCCGTGAACCCCATTTTTAATGCGCCTAATGTTACCGACTCAGAACCACCCAAGGTTGCACTAAAATCATTTGAAAGTTTAAATGATTCTGAAGCACCCATGGTCATAGAATAACTATTTCCAACATTTTGACTCCAGGAATCTCCAGTAGTTGATGTATAAGAGTCGGCATGCATATATTTATAAAAGTTACCATATACTATACTAGCAGAACCACCGCTTGTGGATTGAGCCTGTTTTAGATCATCACCTGGAGATTTGAAATTTGATGGCCAAGCAGGACTACTTGGCCAATGCAGAGTTTGCTTATCTTTTTCAATTTTTGCATCAGCAATCTTCTTTAATGCGATTTTCTCTTCTTCGGTCAATTCCTGATTATCAGTACTCATTTCGTACTCTCCACTATTATACTGTTACCACATTAATATTCCCAAATAAGACCATAGCGTCATTATTAGGCGTTGCCATTTTCATATATTCTTGGCCGCTTTGATCACCCATTACAATTTGGTTTCCACTGGCTGATTTAATCATACTACTTTTCTGATTAACAGAAGTGACTACATTCTTATTGCTAGAATTATGCACTGCGCCCATAATGATTGGCCTATCAGGATTCCCAAATTGAAAGGAAATACATACCTCTGTATCTTTATGTAACGGGAAATGTGAACCATAGTCATTACCAATATATGACTCCATCTTCCTAACCCAATCAGATGCATTACCTGCAACTTTCTCACTGTGAATTAACCTAAATTTATATCTGCCTTGCTCATCTAATTGTGCGTATTCACCACTTGTTTCAGCATCTAATATCGCAGGAATAATGCCATTAATACGTTTAATAGGTGTAACAGAAGGTGCTCTAAATTGTATGTTGCCAGGTATGGCTTTAAACTCGGTCATAAATACCACTTTTTCATCCTGCTGATTACCATTGCTCTGATTTTGCAATCCAAAATGAGATAAAACAAGCTGTCTTTGCGAACCGCTTTGATGTACATCGAACACTAAATACTCTTGATTATTTGCACCTCTAAAATGATTTTCTAATTTAAAACGATACCCTGGTATAACGTTAGAAGACAATGTTGTCCCTGTATATATTTTTTCTTTACAGCTAATTTCTTGCGCTCTAACCTCTGCAATACGATGAGCATCTTTTTGATCAACCACAATCTCATCAAATATTTCTACTTTACCCATCCCGTTTTCAGAAACGATTGCATCTGTAATAATAGGCAGAGTATCGTCATCGTAGTTATAACCTTTTAGCTCTAAAGTTTTAGCCACTTTACTGAAACTTGAAGTAAAATTATTAATAACATTCGTCGATCCAGAAATTTCTGTTATATTTTCTTGATTATATTTAAGCACTGGGCTGTGTGGATGATTGGTATGGGTGGTTCGACGGTCTGTTAATATCAGGGTTTCAGAATCTACACCTTGCTCAAAGTAATAATAGATACCTTCATGCTCTAACCAACGGCAAATAAAATCAAAGTCAACTTCCTGGAACTGGCATATGAACGGTCTAGGCAAATAGTCTTGAGATAAGTCATTACGGAATTGAATTTTCGCCTCACGCAAATTTTGCTCTACAACTTCAGGAACACTCATATTCAAGTAAACTTCGGTTTGCTCCTGATGCTTCATTTGCGAAAGGCGAGGCTCTAATGTCATTGCGTAAGCATATCCTTTACCAACTTTACCTTTCTGAACAAACTCTGTCACCACACCATTTATATACTGTGTAGAGGTATCTTTCTGCTCAATGACTAAGGTCGCACTTTTATCAACAAAACTCAGATAATCTAAATCTGGATTAAGTGATATACATTCAATTTTACAAACATATAATTTGGATAGCGTTACATCACACTCAAAATCTAAAACAGTCAATTTTTCATTGGAACCTTTCACAACACATTCAAATCTATTTGAAATACCTTCTAACATCCTGCCTCCACTATCAAAATACAGATAAATCTTGGAGGTTATTTTACATACAATTTGTACTTTAGATAGCTTTCAAATGTCACGAAATGTCACAGAGAAAATACTTTAAAATATACACAGAAATGAATGAGTATTTACAAGATAAAACTAAAATTGTAATGCTGAATTAGTACTCTTGATGATGTTGAAATAAACCATATTGTTTTGCTAAAGCAATAAGTATGGCTTTAAACATGGCTAAATTTGATATTGTTTTAGAAAACGACATGAAATACTTTTTAGTGTTTACTTGCAACCATATACCTTCTTTATCAAAAGCGATAACACTGATAACTTGATTTTCGTGTGGCAAGCCAATCGTCATACAATATTGTCTTAGAGCTTCTTGGTGATATTGATTAACATAGCTACAAGTCTCTTGAACTTGCTCAGGTGAAAATATTTGTTCTTGAATAAAATCAGACCTGTCAAGATGAAATATATTCCCTTCTTGGCCAATTAACTGAACCTGATTAACCTCTAACTTAATGTAAAAGTAATCAAATAAATTATATTCGCTTACGAATATATCTCGAAAATATAGCTGATAGACATTAGCACTATAGACTTGATCATGATGAACCTGAGACGTTCCCGATATTAATATATCCATTCCCAATTCGTTCTCTTGATCAATAGCTAACAAATATGTCTGATCGCTAAAATCTTGTTGGTGACACGCTTCTTTGTTAATTTTTAATATAAGATCTCCTTCTTGGTCAAAACAAAAATCGACCATTATCCCTGACATACAGTTTCTGTCTAAATCTGACAAGGTTAGCGAACCAGATAGTTTTGATTTAACCACTCTTCTAACCTCACAACCAAATGGCGTATTATTGCAGTTTACATCATATTCCATAAATACCCTTAAATATAAATGATAATCATTCTCATTGAAGATTAGTATGTTAGTGGCAAAATATCAAGAAGGATAAACCAAATATTTTAAATTACGCTGATTATGTGAATTTATGAAATAGTTATATAGGTTATTAAACCCGGTGAGGTTTAGTTAATTTATGGAAGATATACTGCATAACCAAGCCCATAATAACGCATAAAGATATGATCAAAATAACTATCTTAAACTCATTCGCATTGCTCACTGAACTCTCCGTAAGCATATAGCCGCAGAAAAGCTGAACAAGCTCAACAAATAACATTAACATCATATTTGTTATAGCAACCCCAGTTCCGCTAAATCCATTTGGACAAAGTTTATTGAAGTTTCGCCACACTAATACTTGGGCAGCAGAAAAACTACCAAATAAGAACAATAATATCATTATCGTATATACGCTGCCGAAATTGAAATAAACCAATAGCCATAAGGTTAAAAGAGACAGTATTGCAAATGGATATATGATTTTTGATGTCATATTTTTTGTATCTGCAAACATGCTAATCAAGGGGCTAAATACTACCCAACCCAACAATAATATGGTAACGCCCATTAAAGCTTCATCCCTCGAGAGACCAAATGAATGTGTAAGATAATACACACCCCACTGTGCAGTTAAGACAACGGTCGGCGCATAAAGCAACCCACCCATCAAAGCGTTAATCCATATACGAATATCTTTAATAAAATGCCATACTTGCGCCATAACAGTTGTAGTTGGCGGTAACACATAATCTGAGGCTCCAATTTTTCTATTCGTAAATAGAACAAGCCAGATAAATATCATTAAAGGAATAGCCAAAAAACCACTATATATAAACACCTGCTGCCATATATCATTAGATATTACTACATTTGCAATTTGTTGCGAGAATGCTCCGCCAAGCGTACCCAAAGCAATAGCAATACTAGCAAATGTCGCAAAATATTTTTGTGGTAAATATTCACGTGATAGTTTCAATACAGCCACAAAGGCAAAAGCTGATCCAAAGCCAACACACAATCGACCCAAAACACTATAATTATAATCAGGAGATATAAATATAATATTGCCTAGTCCACAAATCGCAATTGCAGATAAAATAACCCTTCTATTACCAAAGTGATCTAATAAAATCCCTGCGGGTATTTGCATCAGTAAATACGTTATGTTGTAGCTCGAAATTAAAAATGAAAATTGGAATTTATCAATTTCAAAATATTGCATGATTTGGTCAGGATAAGCACCAGGCAATAACCTTAAAAAAAACTCGTAGGCATAGAAAACCAAACCTGTTAAGAAAACAAAAAAAAGCAACAATACTTTTGGTTCGGTACTTATATTATAAGATTTCACTGCCTTTAGCCTATTTTTGTTGTTTGTTCATAAAGCCAATCTTTAACGACATCATCCTGAATTTTTGGCGAAATTTCATTCCAAACTATTTGGTGGTAATCATTTACCCAATTCAGTTCTTCTGGCGATAATAAACTCTCGTCAATTAAATTCCTTGAGTAAGGAACTAATGTTACATCCTCAAAACCATAAAAAGGCCCATCTTGTGTACCACTTTCTTTAACTGAACAAAGCTCCTTAACAAACATTAAATTTTCAATTCTTATACCATGTTTATGATCAAGATATAGTCCAGGCTCATTACTCACAATCATTCCGGGCAATAATGGTGTTCCAGAAGGTGCTGCTGATATTTTCTGCGGCCCTTCATGGACACACAAGTAGCTTCCAACGCCATGACCTGTTCCGTGCCTATAATTTTTATAGTCTTTCCAAATAGCGAGTCTTGCTAAACAGTCTAAATGTTCGCCAGTTGTTCCCTGAGGAAAAATGGCTTTATTTAACTGTAAATGACCTTTAAGCACTAAAGTGTAATGTTTTTTCTGCTCAGCTGTCGGGTTGCCTAAGTGAAGTGTTCTAGTAATATCAGTTGTACCACAGAAATATTGACCACCTGAATCAAGTAAGAATAAATTTGAATCATCAATTTTTTTGCTTGTTTCAGGCGTACTTCGATAATGGATAATTGCCCCATTCTCGGCAAAACCTGAAATTGTATCAAAACTATTACCACGAAATTCAGGACTTTCTGCCCTAAAGTTTTTAAGTTGCTCTATCGCTTTAAGTTCATCAATACCATTTTGCCAGTTATGATTAATCCAATGTAAAAATTTCACCAAAGCGACTGCATCAGTTTTGTGCGCTTCTTTTGTGCCAGATATTTCAGTGACATTTTTACAAGCTTTCGCTAAAACTACCGGCGAACTAGCTAAATGTATTTTTACATTAGAAGGTAATAACGTCTTTATCCAATAGCTTGCGACTTTGCCATCTAACCAAACTTTTCCTTCTAGATTTCTAACCGCATTGGCAAAACTCTCATATTCTTCAACGGAAATACCTTGGCTGATTAAGTTCGGCAAAGCCTCCCCAATCAGTTTATTTTTATCCAAATACAAATAAGCTTGATTTTGTTTAACAATGGCATAGCTAATAACTAAAGGATTAAAGTCAATATCACTCCCTCTAATGTTATATAACCAAGCAATCTCATCAAGACTGTTTAATACAATCGAATCTACTCTGTTAGATTTTAAAGATGACTGTAATTCAACTATTTTTTCCCTAGCAGATTTGCCAGCATATTCTATGTCGTGAAGAATCAAAGGTTCACTTGGTAATGCACTAACTGTTTCAACCTGCGACTTAACTTCATCAACCAGATTCTGTTCAATATATTTTATTACACCGCCATAGCTATCAGCAATTTTAAGTAGCCTTTGTGCCCGAGCAACTGAAATTAGCTTCGGGTCTACCGCCAAGACCTTATCTTCAATGTTATCTTGCAGCCACTCTTCTAGCTCTGAAACAAAGCTTTTTTGTTTTTTAAGTCTAAAGAATCTTGGATCAAGCTGTTGTTCAGCTTGTAAAAAATAGCGACCATCAGTCCATAAATACCCAAATTCTTGCCCAATTAGAACCTCACCAGCACTTCCATCAAAATCGCTAATCCAAGGCCTTCTCTGCCAACAATCTGGAACATACTCATTATTATGTTGATCTGTAGAGGGCACTAAATAAAAATCTACACCCCTGTCTTTCATAATTTTACGAAGTTGTGTTACCTTTTTATCAATACTCATTCTGCTTTCCAACTAAGTTTGGTATCTGTGTTAAGTTTAAGTATAGCTAGGCTTAAGGTGTAATCCAATTTATCGAGGTACAGGAAAATTAAAACTGAGCATATATAAGATATTTTTAGACAAATATAACCGAAAGATAACTAAGTTTACTGATAATAAAAACAGATATGATCCATCAAATGGTTCAATAATATGAGATAGGAGCAAAGCTAAGCGCCAGTCCCACCAACGGTAATTTCAGAGATTTTTAATGATGGCTGACCAACACCAACGGGAACAGACTGTCCATCTTTACCACAAGTTCCTACACCACCATCTAAAGCAAAGTCGTCACCAACCATAGTAACTTTTCCCATTACTTCTGGGCCATTCCCTACTAACGTTGCACCTTTAACTGGGTGGGTAACTTTACCATTTTCAATCATGTATGCTTCATCAGTCACAAAAACAAATTGACCTGAAGTAATATCAACCTGTCCACCATTAAAGTTAACAGCATATATACCCTTATCAACAGACTTGATCATTTCTTCTAGTTTTGACTCACCTGGTAACATGTAAGTATTTGTCATTCTAGGCATAGGGATATGCGCATAAGACTCACGTCGGCAATTTGCAGTTGTTTTAGACTTCATTAATCTGGCATTCAATTTATCTTGCATGTAACCCACTAATTTACCATTCTCAATAAGCGTATTTTTTTGAGAAGGTGTGCCCTCATCATCAATATTTAAAGACCCTCTTCTATCGGCAAGCGTACCATCATCAACAACTGTACATAATTCAGAAGCTACTTTCTTCCCCATCAAATTAGAATAATGTGATGTCTTTTTACGATTGAAATCCCCTTCTAAGCCATGCCCAACTGCTTCGTGCAAAAGAACAGCAGGCCAGCCAGGACCGAGTATCACAGGAAAAGCACCTGCAGGCGCAGGTTTGGCATCAAGATTGCGATTCGCGCCAGAAACAGCACGTTCAACATATTCTTTCCATAAATTATCGTTTAGAAAAAACTCATAGCCACAGCGACCTCCGCCACCACCATGGTAGCTTTCTCTAACACCATCTCTTTCAATGACAACTGAAACATTTAGACGTACAAGTGGGCGAATATCCGCTTCATATACACCATCTGTGGAAGCAATAAGAATGACATCATATTCACCAGAAAGATTAGCACGCACTTGAATGATATTTTTATCAAGTGACCTAGCATAAGTATCAATTTCTTTGAGCAACCCTGTTTTTTGATTAGCTGTAAAGGCATCTAAAGGGTTGTATGAAGTATAAAGGCTATTTTGATGACCTCTAGCTGAAATAGTTTTCACACTACCTTCTTGACCGAATCGAGTAATTTCACGAGATTTTTTTGCTGATTCAATAATAGAAGCAGTATGAATATCGTCTACATAAGAGAAACCAGTTTTTTCTCCTGACACGCTTCTTACACCAACACCCTGATCAATACTGAACGCACCTGTTTTAATAATGCTTTCTTCAATCAACCATGACTCACTAATCGTTTTTTGGCAGTATATATCACCATAGTCAATGCCATGAGCAGTTAATTTGCCTAGACTTTGTAATAAATTAGATTGAGTAACATCGGTTTCTGAAAATAAAAATGCTTCGGCTTTCTCAAGAATCTTATTCATATATAGCTGTTCTATTTATTCAAAAAGTTGGTGATCTCCACTACCATATCTTAGCACCTGAGGAGGGAAAGTTGTGAAGTCAACCACTGTTGTTGGATCATATCCACAATAGCCTGCATCTACTATAATATCAACCTGATCAGATAGATTACTATCAACATCTTCTGGGTAAATAAGCGGAGCTTCTTGTTCAGGTAAAATTAGTGTTGTGCTTAATAATGGCTCACCCAATGCATCGGCCAAGAGCCGTGGTACTGGGTGATCAGGCACCCTTATCCCAATTGTTTTCTTCTTTTTATTTAACATTAAATCAGGTACTTTACTTGTTGCAGATAGAATAAATGTATAACTGCCTGGCGTGCAACGCTTTAAAGCACGATAAGTTGGGTTATCTACTTTTGCATAAACAGAAATCTCTGATAAATCACGACAAATAATCGTAAAGTTATGTGAATTATCAAGCTGGCGTATTTCTTGGATTTTCTTAATGGGTTTTTTTAATCCCATTTTACAGCCTAATGCATATCCTGAATCGGTAGGATAGGCGATAACTTTCCCATTTTGGATATCTTTGACCAGGTCAGTTAAAACTTGCTGGTGTGGACTATAGGGGTTTAGTTCAATATACTGGCTCATAGCTCATGCTTACCTATACGGATAGACAATTGTAGCATTTTTTATAAACTTGAGGTTGTAATGAAGAAACTAATTTTCGACTTTTTCCCGCTTGTCATCTTTTTTGTCGCATTTAAGCTCTATGATATTTACGTTGCGACAGGTGCATTAATGGTCGCATCAAGCATCCAAATCATCTACGAATACGTAAGATATAAAAAAATAGAACCAATGCATATTATCACCCTTGTATTGGTTGTTATCTTTGGCGGGCTAACAATTTATTTCCATAATGATCGCTTTATTCAGTGGAAAGTTTCAATATTGAACTGGCTTTTTGCAGCCATATTTATCGCATCCCAGTTATTCATGAAAAAACCAATCATCCAATTGTTAATGGAGAAAAGTGTACAACTCCCTAAAAAAGTATGGCGAAACCTTAACTATGCCTGGACTGTATATTTCATTTTATTAGGCTGCTTAAATATATATGTGGCCTATTACTTTAGCCTTAACGCCTGGGTTAATTTTAAAATGTTTGGTTTAATGGGTTGCACAATTGTATTCATCATTGCTCAAAGCGCATACCTGTATAAACACATCGACCATAATAATCAGAATTAAATTATACCAGCTCAAAAGATACTTTAAGGTATTCAGTACGGTTATTTATTAATTTCTATCAAGATAAACTAGTAAACACCTCTATATAATAACAATATTGTTTATGAAAAAGGCAAGCAAAGCAATTGCAACGCTATTTATGGCACTTCCTATTATCATCATTATTATATTCTGCCTAACATTAATCTTCAGTTCAGCCGCACCAAACAAAAAGTCAACTCAGGATAACTCACACCAAGTTCACTCGTTAAAGCAAAAAAATAATCAATCGATTTAATACTCGTATTACAATGTTGCTACTTTTACTAGATCTATTCAGCTATAATTAATTTCATATTTTCGCATATTATTTGAGCTATACAAGGAATTAAGTGGGAAAACATAACATATCGACATTGGGATTATTATTTGCTTCAGTCAGTGCAATTTTAGGTTCTGGTTGGCTTTTTGCCTCTTACTACACATCAATGTATGCAGGCTACGCATCCATACTCTCCTGGATACTTGGTGCGATTCTTGTCACTATTATTGCTTTTGTATTCGCAGAAGTATGTACAAGCGTTCCAGTATCAGGCTCTAGTACACGGATCCCGCATTATACTCATGGCACAACGACCAGCTATACTTTTTCTTGGATCATATGGCTGTCATATTTGACGCTTGCGCCAACCGAGGTACAAGCCATCATCCAATACATGTCATTTTATTTTCCAACACTAGTCCATGATAATGGTGGCTTAACTGGCTCAGGCTTTATGTGCGCTGTCGTTCTTATGCTCATTGTTACAGTTCTTAATGGATATTCTTTAAAATGGTTATTAAAAGCAAATACATTCCTTACTGTCTTTAAGCTTATCATTCCATTGTTTATTGGCGTTGTCGTCTTGTACCATTTTTTACCTGGTAGCAATTTAATTACAAATATGACAAATGATTTTGCGCCATACGGTATCCATGGAACCATGCAGGCCGTTTCAATTGGTGGTATAGCATTTGCTTTTACTGGTTTTAAAATTGCTGCCGAAATGGCAGATAGCACAAAAAATCCAAAGGTTGCTTTACCTGTAGCAATTATAGGATCTATTGCAATTTGTCTTGTTATTTTTATTATCCTCCAATTTGCATTTTTATCTAGTATTCATGTCAATGCTGGTGATACAAGCTGGGCTAATTTAACTTCAAACGATCAATTTGGTCCATTTGCAACAATTGCAAAACAAGGTGGAATGGATTGGCTTATACCCTTTATTTTTGCTGGTGCAATAATTGGCCCATTTGCTGCTGGCCTAATGTATTTTGGTAGTGCAGCACGCTCTTTACACGGAATGAGCTCTAACGGCTATCTTCCTTCTATCTTAACTAAATTATCACCAACTGGCGTGCCGAGGGCATCAATTACAGTAAGTTTTTTAATCGGCATGATTATGTTCGCCCCATTCCCTGGTTGGAATGAAATGGTTAAATTTTTAACCGCATTAATGGCCATGACCTACTTAACTGCATCAACAAGTTTAATTACTCTCAGACATAGAATGCCTGAACTTAAGCGACCATTTAAGTTAATTGTAGGGAAAACTTGGTCAGTAATTGGTTTTTTTGCCAGCACACTCATCATATATTGGAGCGGCTGGAATGTGATATCAAAAGTTGGAATTACCGTACTAATTGGTCTGGCCGTTCTTTTTGTTTATTTAAGAGTAAATAAAAAGAAAATTCCTTTGGATTTGAAACAATCCATATGGATATGGGTATATTTAATAGGTATTACTTTAATATCATACCTGGGTAATTATGGCGGGATTGGTGCAATACATGCCTCTATCGCTTTCGTATTAATGGCAATTTTATCAGTTGTGTGCATGCTACTTGCTATGCATTGGGCGCTTCCTAAAGAAGTGATAACAACCAACATAGAAAAAGCCCTAGCAAATAAATATCAAATGTAGTTATATGCAATTTTCTCTTAGAGAAATAGAATCTATAAAGTCATATGCATCATCGATTAATATTTCGCAATTATCTTTTTCAGATACTGACTTATCAGAATACATCCCTGCCTATAAAAAATGGATAGATAAAAATTATCATGGATCCATGTCTTATATGACAAAGCATGGTAATAAAAGGTTAATTCCAGAGCAACTTATACCAAATACAAAATCAGTTATCGTGATTACATATAACTATTTTAATGAAGGCTATAAGTATAAAAATATTAAATCAAAACTAACTGAGGCCAGTAAAAATGGCATTATCTCTCAATATGCTGTTGGAAGAGATTATCACAAAGTCGTTAAGAAAAAGTTATCTAAAATTGTAAAATATATAGAAACGATGAAACCTAACTTTCAAAGCAGGATATTTACTGACAGCGCTCCTGTTCTTGAAAAGCCATTAGCCGAAAAAGCAGGAATTGGATACATCGGAAAGAACAGCATGCTCATTTCACCAGAGCATGGCTCATTTTTCTTTTTAGGTGTAATATTTACCAACCAATTGTTACCTGAAAATTACCACCCCCATAGAACGCCTGACTTATGTAAAGGCTGTACCGCTTGTATAAAAATCTGCCCTACTGGAGCAATTGATCATAATAAAATGATCGATGCCCGCAAATGTATTTCATATCTAACTATTGAAAATAAAGGCCCTATCCCAATCGAATATCGTAAAGCGATTGGGACTAGAATATATGGATGCGATGACTGCCAACTTATTTGCCCTTGGAACAAGCATAGTAATATAACAGATGATGATGATTTCTTTCGCCGAACAATATTTAAAGAGTCAAACCTGATTGATTTATTTCAATGGAGTGAAGATGATTTCCTTAAACATACTGAAGGTTCAGCTATTAGGAGAATTGGTCACACTAACTGGATTCGAAATATTGCTATCGCACTTGGAAATTTACCGCCTTCAGATAAAATTCTGGGAATACTGAAAATAAAATTAACCCAAATCAATAATGACCTTTTACGTGAACATATCCTATGGGCAATTAACAATCATGAAACAAATATAGCTTGATCTTGAAATTACAATATTGCTGTCTTTCATGCTAGTATTATGTCTAATAAAATTCATTTAGGATACGAAATGGGTAACATGTATGATGTCGTTGTTATCGGAAGTGGCCCAGCAGGCGAAGGAGCGGCACTAAAAAGTGCCAAACAAGGCAAAAAAGTAGCGATAATTGATGATAAACTCAAAGTAGGTGGGAATTGTATTCACAAAGGTACCATCCCGAGTAAAGCATTACGACACGCAGTTCAACATAGCGAAACTCATAAAAAATACTCTGACTACACATACCCACAAATGCTTCATACTGCTCAGGCGGTCATAGATCAACAGGTAGAACTGAGATATGGTTTTTATAAACGAAATGATATTGATATGTATACCGGACGTGCCGTATTCTCAACTCCAAATAAAATGATTGTTCAACACACTGATGGAAATAATGAACATATCACCTCAGATTATTTTGTTATTGCAACTGGCTCGAGACCATATCGACCAGCTGATGTTGATTTTAGTCACCCAAGGATTTTAGATTCTGATAAAGTACTGCAATTGAATGATGAACAAGTCAAATCAATTACAATTTATGGTGCTGGCGTTATTGGTTGTGAATATGCATCCATATTTCGCACACTTAAAATAAAAACAAACTTAATTAATACTCGCTCACAACTTCTCTCTTTTTTAGATGACGAAATCATTGATGCCCTAAGTTATCATTTACGCGAACAGGGCGTCAGAATTCGTCATAATGAAATATATGAAGCAATTACAGCTGATGAACATGAAGCTCAAATTAAATTAGAATCTAAGAAAGTAATTAAATCAGACTATGTACTTTTTGCGCAAGGCAGGACAGGTAATTCTGAT
>JAOMSY010000037.1 GCA_028355575.1 Francisellaceae bacterium
TATGCGTAATAATCTTGATAAAAATCGACTGACAAAGGACCTGTTTCAACAAGAACTTAAAGAGATGATTGATCTGAATCATCGATTGTGTATTTTGGCCGACCAGTTTGACTGGGCATCATTGGATTCTAACTTTGGAGCCTTATTCACAGAAAGAACAGGTCGTTCTAGTAAATCTATTCGCTTGATTGCAGGACTGTTTTATTTAAAGTCCCTTTACAGCACCAGTGATGAATCCTTGGTTGCTACCTGGTTAGAAAATCCCTATTGGCAATACTTTTGTGGTGAGCGTTATTTCCAACATAAGTTCCCGATCAATCCGAGCAGTCTAAGTAAATGGCGTAAACAAATGGGATCTGATGGTATTGAGAAGTTACTAGAAATATTGGTTCTGTTTGCTTTTAAGCGAGGCTTTATCAAACCTGATGAATTATCTCAGGTTGTGGTAGATACCACGGTACAAGAAAAGTATGTTACCTATCCTACGGATTCGAAACTGTACCATAAAGCCAGAACCAAATTAGTTGATTTAGCCACAGCGTTAGGCATTGACCTCAGACAAACTTATGTTCGTGTTGGAAAACGTGCTTATTTGATGAGTGGTCGTTATGGGCATGCTAGACAATACAAACGCATGAAGAGAGAAATTCGTAAATTAAAATGCTATCTCAGGCGAATTGTGCGTGATATTGAACGTAAGCTATTAAAGGCTAATATTCACCACCCCCATTTAATTGAATTGCTTGATAAAGCAAATCAATTACTACAACAGAGCAAGCAAAGTAAAAACAAACTCTACTCGTTACATGCCCCTGAGGTGGAATGTATTGCTAAAGGTAAAGTTCATAAGAAATATGAATTTGGGGTTAAGGTCGGTATTGTCACCACATTAAAAAATAGCTGGGTGTTAGCTTCTGAAGCAATACACGGCAATCCCTATGATGGGCATACTTTGAAACATTGTATTGAAAAGGCAAAGAAGATTTGCAATAAGCCGTTGAAACAAGTCTTTGTCGACAGAGGATACAAAGGGCATGGTGTTACTGATACCAATATTTATATTGCTGGTCAAAAACGGGGTATTACACCTGCGCTTAAAAGAAAACTAAAACGACGATCAGCGATTGAACCTGTTATTGGTCATCTTAAATCTGACCACAGAATGGGAATCAATTATTTGCTTGGTAAATCAGGAGATAAAATCAATGCTATTTGCGCAGCCATTGGCTTCAATCTTAAAAAATTACTTGGAATGATAGCTGTGGCTTAAATGACTTTTTCAGGGACGACTAGTTAGCCAACTACAACCAATGATTAATGTAATAGCATTCATTGATATTAATATTGTTAAAAGGACTAACATCCCAACAAATGGCAAAATTATTTGCGTTATTATTTTCAACAAGTTATATGATGTTCTGCTCGTTTTAACTGCGTAAAATATTACGCCCAGGTTAAGAATTGAGAATCCCAGTAATGCGCCAAAATTGACCATTTCACCAATTCCTACGCTAGTTGTTTTTTGCAATTATGTTAGATGATGATTTCAGTATTCGACTATTCACTAGATTTATTTCTAAATGCCTTGATTGATTGTACAGAATACACTTTTCCACCCCATAAAATCCCACGTCTTTTGTAAGCTTGCAAAAATGACCTTAGGATTATATATAAGCAAAAAAGTGTACTTAGGGGAAACAACAAACTATATAACGGGTTTATAGTTAATAACTTAGCGCTGTAGGCTATGCACAAAGCAGTTAACCCATAACTGATTAAACCTAGCACAACTCCAGAAGAGTTTAAAAAGAAAATGGCAATAACTGGTAATAAGAATAAAAAAATAAGACCAAGTATTGATACGGCAATGCGACTAGCCTTAAAGTCATTGACAGCAAATATATTTTTTTCAAGACCTTGTGCCACTTCACTGAGGTTAGCATACCACTCAATAGTCAGTTGATCGTTTGCATAAGCAAAAGTGGTTTTGTACCCTTGTTTCTTTGCCTGTTTTGCTAACGCAATATCATCAATAGGTTCTAGGGCGATATTATTCATCTGACCAATATCATCAAAGGCCTCTCGGGTAATATAATTAAAAGCACCACATCCAATCGCTTCTGGCTTATTTGGTTTTCTTGCTTTCCACGGCATTAAGAACAAATACATAGTAAAGGTCTGAAAAACCATATAGGTTTTCATAGAAAAACTTTTTAACTGAAGCCTTGGGATAATGCTTAGAAAATCCAGCTTTTTTTCTTGGATGAAGCCTAAGGCATTTGAAACAAGTTTAGCGTCAAAGTGTACATCAGCATCACAAAATATCAGATGTTTTCCTTGGGCAGTCTCAGCTCCTTTTTGCAAAGCATTTGTTTTACCCAGCCAACCCTCTGGGCAGTGCGTAATATTAATAACCTTAAGATTACTATATTGTTGTGAAAGTGCAGTTAGTATTTCCCCAGAGCGGTCAGATGATCGGTCATTAACAGCAATAACCTCTATGTCTTCATAGCTCTGCTGACAAAGCGACTCAATACACTGCTGGAGTTTTGCTTGCTCATTATGCACTGGCACCACTATTGATACTTTGCCTAAAGTACCTGTAGGTTGATAATTGCTAATGTGATGAGTGTGCTTGATGCCGTCAATCACCAGCCAAGCAATAACTAGTACACAGCAAAGATTTATTAGTAGAAGTATTAACATATTAGCTCACTTGTGAGGTTGATAGTTTTATAACATAGGTCTGTAAACTGTGGCTAGGAATACTGTTATTCACAAACTCATTAGCTGAGATTTGTATATGAAATGTTTTTTCTAAGTTTGAGGTGTTCAGTATCTCCACCACTAAGTTTCCTTGGGGTGTGACTACTGCAGTGGATTTTAATGGCATTGGACCACTGGATGTGCTTTGTACTTCGTATGACCCAGGTGTGATGAATTTACTAAATTGCCCAAGATAGTAATACATTGGCTGTTTGTAAAAGACTTGTTTGCTTGCATCCACAATAATTGGGGCATCAGTGTAACTTTTTGCCCAGTCAGGGCCGCCCTTCATGTTCAATGCCATGTTCCAGTCAGTCCAACCAATAACCGAGTGATTTAAGTCCCGAATAATATCTGAGGCATAAGCTTCTGCTCTGTTGTAGTTGCCGAGTTCTGGCCCATTAAACGGGAGCATAAAACCTGTGCTAGCCTCAGTTCCTAATATAAATTTATTAGGGGATAGTTTATGTAAATTATCTAAGATGCTGGTACTGTTTTTCGGTGCAAAATACCAGTGAATGCCAGTACCGGAAATATATTGCTTTGCTTTTGGATAACTTAGAATTTGGCTTGCCTGAGTATTAACATACTTCAAGCCATCATCAAGCATCATAATTTTAGTTTTAGGGAAAGTTTTTTTAAGCTCAGGGCCTAGATAGTTACCAATAAAGTCAGCTTCGCTTTGAGGCGTGTAAGCCATGGTTTGAAACCATTGTAGATTATCATTCATTTCATTTTGAGCAGTTACTCCCCAGAAGTTAATGCCAGCTTTTTTATAGGATGCTAGAAATTTTTCAAAATACAGTGCCCAGGTTTGGTAGTAGGGTTTGTAAGTCTGTTCAATACCATTTACTTTTCTAGTGCCAACCTTAGGGTTAAGTTCGCCACCTACCATTGGTGATTTTTCATCAACTTTCATCCAAGAGGGCGCAGACCATGGGGAGGCAAAAAAATGTATAGTCCGGCTAGATAACTGTTTGGCACGATTGATCAATGGAATTTTATCTTGCTTATCAAAAGCGCTTAAGGCAAAGTTTTTTAAAGCAAAGTCGTGGTAGTTTGAGCTAGGAGCGTCATCATACGAATATACCTTTGTTGAGTAATCTGTACTTGCCATAGGTACGCGAGCAATATCATATTGTATACCTGAACGGCCAAAGTAGGATGACATAAGTTCTTGTTGTAAACTTGGTTTTAGGCTTAATACATTAATCCCGAAAGAATCAGTAAAGGCCCCGCCAAATCCAAGTATTTTCTGGTGTTTTTGTTGTAGATCAATACTGATATTTTGCCAACCATCGTTTGGTTTAGAGATTATTGATAAATTTGGCTCTCTTTGTAGGCGGTCACCACTTTTGCTAGTTTGATATAAGGCGACTTCATTTTGACTGAGCTTGCCTAAGGGGGTAACTGTATCACAGTAGCTAGCAGTACATTCGCAGACAGCAGAGTTTCCGGAACTTTCATAGACTGCTTTGCAGCCACTGGCAAATCCAATTGAGCTTAGACTAGCTATAATAAAAGTAGCTAATAGACATTTTTTCATGGTAGTCCTTATTTAGTAAGTGTGGGTGTAAATAAAAGCAGACGAAATGACCGTCACCATTGACGTAAAAAGAGTTTGACCACTGTTTTGGTAGATTTATCTGAGATATCTTTTAGTGGAAAAATACAGGTGTTAGCCGTATGTTAGCTAATAATAGGGCAGAGGTTTGTGTTAAGTGTATTTTGAGAGGTATTAACATTTACTGAGGCGGGGTTATAACACCAGCCTGAAACGCCCCATTGACCTTCACTAATAACGATCCAATTATTATTGCTAGTTGCTGCATGTTTAATTGAGAGATTTACAGTTTTGTTAAAAATAGCTTGAGTATTATGTGGATTGCTTTTACAGCTATCAGCGACGCTTTTTCCTGTGCTTGGGTCTCTATGTATTAAATGACTATCTACATACGAGCAAGATACTGTACCTTTATTTTCAATATTATACTGGGCACCACAAAAATCTGTTGCTTGAAATTGAGGTGATTTGTAGCCACCTTCAGACACCGTAAAACTATTTACCTTATTACATTGACCTTTGTTGCATTGAATTTGTGTTGGGCTTGGGCAGTAAATAGTACTGGCATTTGCTACACCTGCGCTAACTACTAAAGCTGCTATGACGAGAAATAGAGTGGTTTTCATAATAATCTCCTTAGGCTTGAATCAGTTGACAGTTATTGAGGTTTGATGCTGAGCTTACAGGGCATTTCAAGCCTGAGCTTGCTCCGATCTTTTGTGAGACTTCGCCACTTTGGTTATAGTAATTTATTTGGTTGTTTAGGCTGTTGACTGCTTCTTGAATAAATTTTTCTGGCATTTTTTGCAGTGAAAAAAGAGCACATGTTCCTTGATTAGGTGTTCCGGTATTATCAGTGTCAATATAGTGATACTGCCCAAGTGTTAACGCTGATGTGCCACTTTGTGAATAATGAAAAAACCAAGCATAGTTATCCAAGTTGCCTGTTGGCAAGTCTTGAATGGTATTTTGCAGAAAACTTTCGCACTGTGCAGTTGAAGTAAAGATAGGCGCTTTTTGTAAGGGTTTGGCTGGAGGCTGACTGGCGATTGCTATACTGGTAAGGCTAATGCTAAGTAAAGCTAATGCTAGTGTGATTTTTTTCATAATATTTCCTTGCTTATTGAGAGGTTGATAAGTTGTCTTGAATATGGGTAAGTGTTGTATATAAGCTATTTATACTTTCTATAGATAAGCCGTTAACAATAGTGTCATGTTGCTTAACCATTAATTCTTTAATATTAGTAACTACCTTTTCACCAGTTTTAGTGAGGATGACACTCGACACTCTGCGGTTATCAGGTAAAGGTTTTCTTTTGAGGTATCCTTTCTTCTGGAGGCCTTCAAGGACTCTGGCTAAGTGTGCTTTATCTATTTCTAGGTGAGTTAATATATCCTTCTGAGTAATCGGCCCTTTAATAAGTTCGAATGATGCAAATACCTGCCATTCGGTTCTAGTAAGCCCTATATCTTTAGCACAGCTATCTGTGTAAGCCCTGACTAGTTTTAAGGTTTCAAATAACTGGTAGCCAAGTAAATTTGATATGTTCATTGCTCATCACTATTGGTTGTATATTACAATTGTTGTATATTACAATATAATTAATAGTAGTGCAACTATTTTGTTTGATTAACGTTCACCCTGATACGTAATGACTTGCTTGTTGCGGTAAAAGAAATAGTGATAACTTACTCCTCAGCAATATTAAATTCACTGCAAACTAAAGCCGAGCTATACTCACTATAACTAATAACCTAACTGATATAACTAAAAGGAAAATATGAAAGTACTAATCATGACAACGAGTCACAACAGTATGGGTAGCACTAACAAAAAGGTGTTTGGTTATCTGAGCTAACGCATCCTTATTATTATTTGAAAGATGATAAAACTCACATATACCTAAACTAACCCAAAGTCCCGATTTTCAAGGTCTGAAAATTATCATTAATTCTGCTTTTCAGAGTGGGCTTTAATTCATCCCATTTCTCAGTAAAAAATAATTTAATTTGCTGTTTAAACTCAGTAGCTGTTTTGAAAAATACGTTATTTCTAACTACCTCATTCAGAACTTTCCATACTCGTTCAATTGGATTCAAATTTGGACTGTATGGTGGCAAATAGACCATTTCAATGCCTAACTCTTTGGCTTTTTCTTTAACTGCTTTGCTGGTGTAATATGGACCATTATCCACAATTAAATGAATCTTGTTTTTATTTAGGTAAGTTGCCTTAATCTGGCTGAGAAAATCAATCACTGATTCTGAATTTACCGTCTTATAATCTTTGGTAAGTATGTCTAATGTATCCAGCTGTATGGCACCAATTAGATTCACTCTTGTCCTAGAAGCTGTGGTCTTAATTTCTTTATGTTTACCTGTACGTATCCAACCTGACGATACTTTGGTTTCCATTGTTGGGTGAACACCATCTCCAAATAAAATAACTTCAGCATCAGATAAGTTAGCCTTTAAGTCTGCATACCGCTGTTTAAAGTCTTCTTGAAGTTTTGTATCTGCTTTTGCGGGCACCCTATTTGGCTTCTTGTAAGAGAATTTATGTTTATGTAACCAGGAAACGATACCTGAATGACTAAAATGAACACCATAAGTTTTGCCAACATAGTTTCTGATTTCATTGGCATCCAAATAAAGCGTATTTTCAATGTGAACAACTAATGCATCTGTTTCAGAGATCGAAAGTCTTGGCTGGGAACCACCTGAATTATTTTTTAATTTATTCTTACTTTTGTAGTCATTAACATATGAGCTAACTGTTTCTTGATCCAAGAATAAAACTTTAGTGATTGCTTTGTAAGTCCACCCATCATCAGATAGCAATACGGACTTTATTCTATCGCGTATTTTGCCATCTCTCTCGATGCGATGTAATTTTAGTAATTCTAATCTTTGATCAGATGATAAAAAATCTTTCATACACTTAGTTTTGCATCATATTTAACAAAATCAAGATGTTAGCAGAAAATCCTGCTTTTCAAGTGGATCGGGTATAGATGTAGTTTCTATCAAAGGTGGCTCTATCCCAATTGATCCTGGCAGTATTGAAGAAGCTGATAAATATAATGATATATTTTTAAATTCTGAAGATACAGCATCAATTCTTAAAAACAGCCAATCTCTTAAAAAAATCGATGCCAGTCAATATGATGCGATAATCTTTACAGGTGGTCATGGCACTATATGGGATTTTCCTCATAATGATGTTATACAAGCGAGAATATCTGAAAATAATAATAGGTCTGGTGTTATATTAACCCTAATTCTTTAACCGCATCACGTTCTTCCCTTAACTCTTGATGAACCGCATCAATTTTAGCTTGAGAGAACTCGTTAAATTTCACACCTTCTACCATCTCTAGCTTGCCGTTTACCGTGCGCATAGGGTAAGAATAAATTAAGCCTTTATCAATGCCATACTCACCATTTGAGCATAACGAGACTGAAAATACTTTTCCTTTCGGTGTCTCGTGCGTCAAATTATATACACTGTCAACCACAGCTGCGGCTGCAGAGGCAGCAGAAGAAGCACCACGCGCTTTAATAATTGCTGCGCCACGTTCTTGAACAACTTTAATAAACTCACCTTTTAACCATTCATGATCAGTAATCACATCTGTAACAGGCTTGCCTTTTATTGTTGCTTCAAAAAAGTTTGGATATTGATTCTGTGAGTGATTACCCCATACAACCATGTTACCCACATCAGTCACATCAACACCTGCTTTATTTGCAAGCTGATAGACTGCCCTGTTTTGATCCAACATTGTCATGGCAAAGAAACGGTCATTAGGAATATCTGGTGCATTATTCATCGCTACCAATGCATTGGTATTACAAGGATTACCAACTACAAATACACGAACATCTTTCGCCGCATTATCGTTAATTGCCTTACCCTGCTTAGTAAATACACCGCCATTAATTTTTAATAAATCAGAACGCTCCATTCCTGCTTTTCTTGGCACAGAACCAACTAAAATTGCCCAGTTAACATCTTTGAATGCAACATTCTCATCACTCGAACAAGTAACTTTTTTCAGCAATGGGAAAGCACAGTCATCTAATTCCATTTTTACCCCTTCAAGTGCTTGAGCTGCTTGAGGGAGTTCAAGTAATTGTAATTCGACCTCTGTGTCAGCACCAAACATTTGACCTGAAGCAATGCGAAATAACAAAGCATATCCAATATTTCCAGCCGCACCAGTTACTGCAACTTTTACTCTTTTATTCGCCATTTTCATCTCCTAATTTTTTCGATTAACGATTTATCATTACTGTATTAACATTAGTTAATTCAAAGTGATTTTTCACATGTTTAATACAAATATTCAAATAATGTCCAGCGACATACATTACCACTAATGCTGCTATGATTGCCTCTAAGCCAGCAAAAATATGTACTGCATTCGCATATTCTGTTAATAAGTCTTTTGTCTGCATCCAATCAGATAGTTTATACATAGCGATTGAGCTAATTACCAATGGGAAAGTCAATGCAGAAAAACCAGGTGTAAATGTTAATCTTAATAAATGTATAAGCGCTAAGTAAATTAACGCAGTCATTAACACTGCAATCCCTGCTAAAACAGCAATTAATAAAGGATTTGGGTTTGCCACTAAGGTTAAATACCCTGCCAAGCTCAAACTTGCTGGTGCGGCCATAACAGCTAAAGAAGGTTTTGCAGCTTCTGGTACATTTTCTTCAAACATTAAGCGGTATAACATTACAGGTAATAGAATTGCATAAGTTACTAAACCAAATATTAACAATGCATGAGCTAAAGGGTATAGCGCTGGCACATTTGGAAAAGTTACTGCCGCAACAATAATACCGACTGGTGGCACAAACCAAGATGGCACCATATGATGCAATTTAAAATCTTTTATTCTTTGTATTGTAAATGCGATAAAGAATATTCCGTGAAGCGCTATCGCTGTCAGCCATAAAGCAACAGCTAAATGTAGACTGAATTGATGCACGGTTGTTGAAACAACCATTAACGCCATTGCTGAGGTTGGCACAACACTACCTAAAACAGGGTGAGATAAGTCTTGTTTTAACAAATGCTTATGCACAAGAAATTTTGCAAATAACATCACTAATAAAACAGCTGCAACAACCGCAGCGATATGCTGCATATGTCCATTAAAGCTACCGAACTGCTCCAAACATACGCCTAAACTCGCAACGCCTAAAGCTAAACCTGCCATTGGTGTAGGCACTTTACTTAAACTATGTGTTATATTATTTTTCATATTAATCTCCTCGATGTCTTACAAACAGTATAAACTTGAAATAAAACCAACAATAGTTTAATGTTTTTATCACACCGTTAAATTTAAGTTAACAAATGCTTATTACCATACGCCAAATAGAAATTTTTTTAACCATTGTAAAAGAAAAGTCCATTGCGGCAGCATCTGAAAAACTTCATTTATCAAAGCCAGCCATTAGTATGGCGCTTAGCGAACTGGAAACTCGGTTAGGGCATCAGCTATTTGATCGTGTTAAAAACAGATTGATTATCAACTACTATGGTCAGCAAGTTTTATCGAAAGCGGATGAGCTTTATCAACGAACGATCGAAATTGAGCAAATATTTGATGCGACGCTATCGACTGAAAATAAGTTCTTTGGTCAATTAAATATCGGTGCCAGCAATACCATTGGCAATTATCTCGTACCAAAGTATTTAAATGCATTTCGAATAAAGACACACCACCAGTCTCAAAATTTACTCATAGATAATACTGATAGCATTTGCCACAAAGTTGCTGATTACCAACTTGATATTGGTTTAGTAGAAGGCTACGTAGAAAATGAAGACTTACTGTATGAATTCTGGCGTGATGATGAAATGTGTATCATTGCTGCAAATAATCACCCTTTAGCATCGAAAAACTCTTTAGAAATTAAAGATCTAGAAAATTCTAATTGGGTATTAAGAGAAGATGGATCTGGAAGTAAGTTGCAATTTATCCAGGTTATTGCATCTCAACTCAAAGCGTGGCATACCTCAATTGAGCTTTCTACCACAGAAAGTATAATTAATGCTGTACAACATGATCTTGGATTGGCTTTTGTATCTAAATTATCAATTAATAATGCTTTAGCCGCAAAGCAAATTAAAGAAATAAATCTGAATGTTCTAAAAGAAAGGTTTAAAAGGAAACTATGGGTAATTACTCATATTGAGAAATATCATAACCCATTAGTTGCTGAGTTTATAAAAATAATTAAGCAGTAGAATTAGATTGCTGCCCAACTTCTTGATAGTACATTCATATTATTTAAATGATTTGACTTAAACTGGTTCGTATCAACCATAAATGTTATTTCTTTTTTAGGCTCTGCAAATGAAATACCATTGTCTAAGGAAAGCTTGCGCAGTGTGCCTGGCGAACATGGGACCATCTCAGCCATTTCATTTAAATTATTACCTTCTTCAAGGTTTCCTTCTACAAATTCTTTGATTGTGCAATTGAATTTAGTGCGTACTTTTTGTTCTACTGTTATTCTTTTCATTGTCTATTTTATATCCTCTCTTCTTTAAGGCTGATCATTCTATACTAAGCAAAGCTTTGCATCAAGACACAAAACACATTTTTATTGCAGCGCAATAATATTAACCAGTTAACCATCCTACTAAAAGTCATATTCAATAACAGTTATTTATGGCATAAAATGTATTCTGTACACTAAATTAACAATACAAACTATAAAAATATTTTTGTGATTGAGTCATATCTCCCATCTTGAACAAAAATGTTTTGCTCATCATACTAAGCAAAATATGCTTCTATGTGCCATGATTCTGTTAGGCGCTAAAGATACTGCTCTTTATGAAAAATTTACCTGAATTATTAACGAAACTTGGTATCCATCAACAGCCAAGAATCTTAAAAATATATAACCTATCCATTGATAGTCGTTATCAATCAAAGCAATGGCTATTTCTGGCCTATCAAGGAATCAATAGTGATGGTAATAACTATATTAACTCAGCAATAAAGAATGGCGCCATTGTAATACTTACTGACAAATCCGATCTAATTCAACAAAATTTCCCCGTTCCGATTATTTATATTCCAAACCTTAAAGACAAAATACCAGCATTAGCTAATTGGTTTTATGACGCACCCTCTGCAAAATTAGATATCACTGCGGTAACAGGCACCAATGGTAAAACAAGCATCTGCCATCTGTTCATGCAGCTATCTACATTACTCGGTAAAAAAACAGCGACGCTTGGCACAATCGGCAATGGTATCTGGCCCAAACTAGATACATCGACACATACCTCTCCAGATCCTGTTTCGCTTCAACGTTTACTTGTTAGTTTCTTAGATAAGAAAGCAAAAGAAATTATTCTAGAGGCGTCATCGCACGCCTTAGAACAAAACCGTTTAAGCGCATTAAATATTCATACTGCAATTTGGACAAATCTCAGCCATGATCATTTAGATTACCATGGTAGTATGCAACATTATTTTAATGCCAAAGTTAAATTATTCGATTTTGGCAGTTTACAGTCAGCAGTGATTAATTTAGATGACCATTATGCACCTTCATTAATGCAACATCTAAAAAACAAACCAATAAACCTATTAACGTATAGCTTAATCAATCCAAATGCAGACTTATTCCTTACAGACCTAAAACCTAATAAAAGTGGTTACAGTGCAACACTCATCTACCAAAACCAAGGTTATGTCATTCACTCTCCACTAATGGGTAAATTTAATCTATATAACTTAGCTGCAACCATTTTAGCGCTTATTGCCAATAAATATGACATCAATAAAATCATTCCACTTTTACCAAACTTATTACCTGTTTCTGGTCGAATGCAGCTACTTAACAGTAAAAATTCTGCACCTGTTGTTATAGACTACGCCCATACGCCAGATGCATTAGAAAATGCACTACAAACAGCCAGACATCACGTCAAAAATAAGCTTTGGTGTATATTTGGTTGTGGTGGTGATCGAGACGCCAGTAAACGTTCAAAAATGGCAGAAATCACAGAAAAATTTGCGGATCGCGTTATTGTAACAGAAGATAATAATCGTACCGAAGACTTTGCAGATATTCTAAAAGATATTCAACAAGGCTTTAAGCATCCAAATCAACATAAGGTTATCAGTAACCGAACTGATGCCATCCATTTTGCGATTGATCAAGCAGATGTAGATGATTTAATTTTATTATGTGGCAAAGGTCATGAGCGCTACATGGATAAGTGCGGCAAAAAAACCTATTATAATGAAGAAGAAATCATTCAATCTTACTGGGACAAAAAAGCGTAGATGTACTCAATAAAACAATTAGCACAAAAAATAGATGCTACTTACATTGGTGAAGATAAGCCTTTTTTAGGTATTCATTTTGACTCAAGGCTTATCAAGCAGGGAGATATATTTGTTGCGATAGTCGCTGAACGAGACGGTCATGAATTTATTCCTAGCGCCATTAAAAATGGTGCCACTGTTTTAGTTGTTAACCATAAAGTTGATTATGGCATCCCTCAAATTATTGTACCAGATACCTTGACTGGACTGGGACAATTAGCCAGAGTCTGGAAAAGTCAGTTTGATTTACCTGTTATTGCTTTAACTGGCAGCTGCGGTAAGACCACCACAAAAGAAATGTTAGCAAATGTATTTAAACAAGTTGGTAACGTTGCCTATACACAAGGTAATTTCAATAATGCGCTGGGTGTACCGCTCACTTTATTCCAAGTAAGCACAAAGCATAATTATTTAATTGTGGAAATGGGTACCAATAACCCTGGTGAAATCCCTTACTTAGTTAGCTTAGTAACGCCAGATATCAGCTTAATTACCAATATTGGGGCTTGCCATACAGAAGGACTAAAGTCACTAGATGGTATTATGCAAGAAAAAGGGGCTATCTTTCAGGCAATATCTACCCGAAATGGTATTTCAGTTATCAATCTCGATGATGAACGTATTTCCACCTACTCACAACAATTAACTTGCAAGCAAGTGACCTATTCGAAAACAAATCATCAGGCTGATATTCATCTGTCTAAATCTCCAAACTTGCACATCAACCGAAGCCAATTCTCAGT
>JAOMSY010000038.1 GCA_028355575.1 Francisellaceae bacterium
CAGGGTGGATGATTGATAAAGCTCTATTATCAAGGCATAACATATCCATATTATTAATGATATTTTTCAGCTGTGAGCCATAAAACAGCATATGTTTAAGATTAAATGAAATAAGCTCAACATGAATTTCAGGGAATTTTCTATATAACTCAGGGATTATATATAAAGAAAAGAAATTCGCTGTAAATGGTGGCAATAGAATTCTAAATTTTTCTGTTCTTTGGGTTGAGTTTTTACCTTTGCTGATAACACTTACTTTATTAGTTAGCCCTTGAAAGTCTTGAGCTAAAGCGCCATGAACTTCCCAGCCTTTATCTGTTAAACTTGAGCCTTTGCTTGAAGATTCTATTAAAGTTATACCTAAATGCTGCTCAAGCATTTTTATTTTATGACGAATTGTCTTTTGTTCAACACCAAGTTCATTACTAGCAAGTCTGATTGAACCCATTTGTGCAATGGTTAAGAAGTATTGAATACCTTCAAATGTATATTTGTTCATAAATGAAATTACTATCGTAGGTGTTCTAAGTATAGTGAGTTAAGAAAATTTTGCTTTATACAGGGGTAATATCATAGTAAGGATTTATATTTAACTGTCATAAGGAGAATAGTCATGATCAATCGTATTTGATAATTTATTACATGATTGCACTTTGGTTACTTTAAAGTCATGAGTTGCCCCGTCATGTTTTCTCGTCAGTTCAAAAAGTTCACCTTTTTCAGTTTCTAAGCATTTATATTTTGGGTTGTTATTTCCAATGTTCCAAGGATGATGCTCAAACGGGTCATTAAAGAATTGTTGTTCAATTATTACGTCTCCTTTAACATAGCTGTTATTTATTTTCATTCGGGAGTTGAAAATCCAGTTCGTATGTTGTGCTCCTTTGTAAACGCCTTCACTATTTCCATATATGATGAAGCCGCCATTTCTTAGGCGTCCTTCCATAATGTAATCTAAAGGTGCATAGTTTTTTATATCTTTATGATCGACGCCAATTCTTAGGTCAGATTTACGTTTCTCACCTGATATTTTCTTGATTTCTCCTTGATCTGGATGAAGTGCAACTGAGCTAAGGTCTGGCTCGATTGAAATTTGTTGAACATCATTCCCATGTTCTTTATCTTGATTAAATTTAATATAAACATAGTCTGTTGCAAATGCTAAATTACTAAATAATCCAAGTATTACAGATAGGGTGCTAATTAATTTTTTCATTTTAACCTCCGGGTGAAATGTATTTGTGTATTGTATGTTTTTAAAAGTTATTAAGAGTTAAATGGTGTTGTTGGATAACAGCCGTACTGAACTAACGTCGCATGTTGCTTGGCTTCTGTGTCTTTCATATATTTGTTAGATTCACATATAAAATTATCTTTTAGCTTGTGATATTTATGATCATTAAAGCTATACTTAAACCTAGCGCCATAATCAATTATACCACCTTGTGCTGTAAGATTTTCACCGCTGTATACGTAAGTAAATCCATCTGTTTTACCATTTAAATTTTCAGTGAATGAAATATTGCTAGGGATTCTTGATGTATTATATACAAGGAGGCTGCTTTCAATAATTTTATCTTGATTATTAGAAAGCTTTAATAAGTTTATGTCGGCTTTTGATTTGCCATAACCAAGAGGTTGGGTTATAAGAACAATATACTTTCCATCATCAGAAATTTTAGCAGATATTGGGTTTTCTAAGTTCATATGTCCCTTGTGATTTCCAGTGCGAGGGAATGATATTTTGTTCACTTTAAATTTATTAGATTCATCATACGATACTAGGAAAGGTGTTCCACCTTTAGTAAATACAAGTGTTTTGTCATTTTGATTCAAGTTAACGGAAACTTTGGGAGTTAGGCTTGTTCCCTTATAATCTGTTGGTTGAATATCAAGTTCGTTTAGTTTAAATATTTTTCTATAGATAGTGCTAATATTTCTATTATTAAACAGAACCGCCGCCAGTTCATTGCTATTTGTTCCTGCAAGGAGAAAATGTCTTATTTGATTTTGGGTATCAGTCCCTTGTTGATAATTCAGGTTGAAATTATTCATATTATTATAACCAAGCATTGAAATTTGACTACCAAGTTTTACAGGGTCATTATTGACATCGGTGACAGGTTCAAGACTCAACTTTCCACTGTCTGCTATGTCTAAGATAAATAAATCGCCACTGGGGTAACCTAAAAATATAGAGTCTTTAGTTGATAAGGTTTTAGACTGTATTGATTTTGCTTCTTCATGTGCGGTTTTAACATGTGAAACATCTTTGAATGTCTGCTGATAAGAGGTAAAAACCCTTAAATCATCAGCGTCCTTAGGTTTATTATCGAGTTCTAAAATTTCTTTAGTTGTTCCTGATGTTGGTACTGGAAGTGGATATCCTGCTACAAAATCAGTCTTGAACCCAGCTTCAAAAGAGAAGAGTTCAGATTGAGCCGACCCTTCTATTACTAACGTTGGTGTAATTTTAATTAAGTTTTCATTATTATTGTCTGGTTCAGCTCTATAGTGGATGTATAAATTAGAAACGCCATAAGCATCCCCTTGAGCGCTACTATTACCATCCTTGTCTACCTTATAGGAGGCAATAATGCTTCTTGATTTCGAACTTCCCGTGTCTTTACTGAGGTATATAGATTTTACACTACCAGCATTGTTTGATTTTTTACGAGCATAGGTGTAACCCATGTTGTCTAATGAAAACTTATGCGAGGTTGTGACATTCGTTGTCTTGCCTAGGCCTATAATTAAATAGCCATTTGATTTAGATGTCAGGCCATCTTTAACTTCAGGGACATATGTCAATGCTGTTACTGGAGCGTTTCTTGCTGATCCTCTTGCATCAGTACCCACTGTTACACTTGGTTTAAAAATTTCAGCACCAATTAATTTTTCATTCTGATCAACGTTTAAAGAACAAGCAGTTTTTAGTTCTTCTTTTTTTAAATCTTTTAAATTCTTTAGAATTTGAATATTACATTTCTCTGGGTCATTAATATTTTTTGGCGCCATAAAATTTGGACTATTTTTATCCATCTCTGGTTCATAAATAAATACAGTACCATTGGTATATCCAACAGCAGCAAAAGTTTTATTATCTCTTTCAAATGTAAAGATTTGAGATGCCACGCCAGGGATATTTTTATCACCGTGCTCGGTTTGGGTAAAAGTTAAAAAGTCATCTAAAAAACTAAAGTGTGCTAATGTGTCTTTAAGCTCTTTAGTATAATTCTTAGATTCAGCTTTTTTATTTTCTGTTACCATAGATTTTTGGATGTAATATGGTTCTGTTATTTGAGAAAGTATGTTGGTATTAAAATATGGGTTTTCACTGGCAATCCCGGCACAGGATCCAAATATTAATGAACTCATGAGTATAGATTTTTTTATCATTGTTTTCCCTGTAGTTGTATTAATTTCGTTGGGGATTATATATTCAGAAATTAGCAGGGAATATAATCAAGATAACTGAGGGGTAGGGTATTATTACTTCACGCAGATCAATAAGATATTTTGTTAATCAATTCCTTTATGTTTTTGATTAATGTTTTATGCTGTAATCAATGTCAGGCCCAATAGGAATAATCTGTGTTGGGTTTATATGTTCATGACTAAAATAATAGTGTGTTTTTATATGGTCAAAATGAACTGTTTCTGCAATACCTGGATGTTGATATAAGCTTCTTAAATATTTTGGTAAATAATTATATTGCTCAATCATTTTTAAATTACATTTAAAGTGGCCATGGTAGACACTGTCAAAACGGATAAGCGTGGTAAACAATCGCCAATCAGCTTCCGTAATAATATTACCGCATAAGGATGGCTGTTGACTTAAGCATTTTTCAACTTTATCTAATGCAGAAAATAAATTCTTGAATGCTTCATTATAGGCAGATTGGGTTGTAGCAAAGCCTGTTTTGTATACACCATTATTAATGTTCTGATATACAAAGTGATTTGTCTTATCTATTTCTGGCCTTAGGTCTTGTGGGTAAAAATCTAGATTATTGTCCGTTATTTTATTAAAAACTGAATTAAAGATGCGGATAATTTCAGCTGACTCGTTATTTACAATGGTATGTGTTTTTTTATCCCATAAAACGGGTACTGTTACTCGACCAGTATATCGTGAGTCTGTTTTTAAATAGACTTCATAAAGATACTTTAATTTTGGATATATCGATTCCTTTTCTCCTAGTTCCCATCCGTTCTCTAACATTTCAGGTTTTACGACAGATACCGAGATAACATCATCTAATTGTTTTAGTTTTCTTAAGATTAATGCTCGATGTGCCCAGGGACAGGCGTATGAAACATATAAATGCTATCGATTTGCTTCAGCAGAGTGTTTTGAGTGCATGTTTGTTGGTGAAATGGTATTTCTAAAGCTGCTAGATTCTCTGACAAATTTGCCTTTATTTGATTTAGTATCATACCCATCGGTATGCCATTTTCCATTTACTAGTAATCCCATATTTTCTCCAAGTTACAGAATAATTGTACATAAAAAATACGGGTTTTTACGCATTGTTTATGGTTTCTATGTGGTCAATAATGAAGTAAATATCAACAGGCCATTTTAGATATTCAGCATTTAAGTTGATAAGCTTATAGCCACAACTTTTGTAAATTAGCTTTACATATTATCAAATATACAAATCATTAAGGAGAAATATATGAGCAGTGAAAGTAAATGCCCAATGTCAAGTGGCGCGAATAAACAAGTGACAGGTGAAGGGCGTTCAATCAAAGACTGGTGGCCTAATAAATTAAATTTGAATATTCTTCATCAGAACTCATCCTTGTCTAACCCAATGGGTGATAGTTTCAATTATGCAGAAGAATTTAAAAAACTAGATTTAGATGCAATTAAAAAAGATTTACACGATTTAATGACTGACTCTCAAGAGTGGTGGCCAGCTGACTTTGGTCACTATGGACCTTTGTTTATTCGTATGGCCTGGCATAGTGCTGGAACATATCGTATGGGCGATGGACGTGGTGGTGCTGGCGGTGGTCAACAACGTTTTGCACCTCTGAATAGTTGGCCTGATAATGTGAACTTAGACAAAGCACGTCGGTTGATTTGGCCAATAAAGCAGAAGTACGGCAATAAAATTTCTTGGGCAGACTTAATTATTTTAACGGGTAATGTGGCGCTTGAGTCAATGGGATTTGAGACATTTGGATTTGCAGGCGGACGTGTGGATACTTGGGAGCCAGAAGAAGATGTCTATTGGGGCTCAGAAAATGAATGGTTAACTGATAAACGCTATTCTGGTGATCGTGACCTTGAGAATCCACTTGCGGCAGTTGAAATGGGGCTGATATATGTTAACCCAGAAGGCCCGCATGCAAATCCTGATCCGCTTGCTGCAGCAAAAGATATTCGTGAAACATTTGCACGCATGGCGATGGATGATGAAGAAACAGTGGCTTTAATTGCAGGTGGGCATACCTTTGGTAAAACGCATGGTGCAGGCGATGCTGGCCTGGTTGGTGATGATCCCGAAGCCGCCGGAATTGAAGAACAAGGATTTGGTTGGACATCTAAGTTTGGTTCAGGTAAAGCTGGCGATACAATTTCGAGCGGATTAGAAGTAACTTGGACACAAACACCAGCTAAATGGAGTAATTACTTCTTCGAAAATTTATTTAATTATGAATGGGAATTAACGAAGAGTCCTGCAGGTGCGCACCAATGGCGACCAAAAAATGGTGCGGGTGAAGGTGAAATTCCAGATGCCTTTGATGCGTCAAAAAAACATGCACCTTCTATGTTAACCACAGATTTATCACTGCGATTTGATCCAGCTTATGAAAAAATATCGAGAAGATTTTACGAAAATCCAGACCAGTTTGCTGATGCTTTCGCACGTGCTTGGTTCAAATTAACGCATCGTGATATGGGACCTCGCGCACGTTACTTAGGCTCTGAAGTGCCGAGTGAAGAGTTGGTATGGCAAGATCCAGTTCCAGAGTTGAAACACAAACTAATAGGCGCAAAAGAGATTAAAGCATTGAAGGCCAAAATCTTAGAATCAGGTTTATCAATTTCTGAATTAGTTTCAACTGCTTGGGCTTCAGCAGTAACGTATCGAGGTTCAGACATGCGTGGTGGCACAAATGGTGCGCGTATTCGATTAGCGCCACAAAAAGATTGGGATGTTAATCAGCCTGAAAAATTAGCCAAAGTGTTAGGTACGTATCAAGCCATTCAAGAAGAATTTAATGATGGAACTCAGACATCATTAGCTGATTTAATCGTTCTAGGTGGATGTGCTGCAATAGAGCAGGCAGCTAAAAATGCTGGTAAGAGTATTGAAGTACCATTTACACCAGGACGTACTGATGCTTCTCAAGAGCAAACCGATGTTGAATCATTTTCGGTATTAGAGCCTGTTGCTGATGGTTTCCGTAATTATCAAAAAGCTAAATTCAGTGTGCCAGCTGAAGCTTTATTGGTTGATAAAGCACAGTTATTAACATTGACTGCACCAGAAATGACCGTTCTCGTTGGTGGTTTAAGAGTATTGAATATCAATTATAAACAAGCTCAAGAGGGTGTATTTACTAAAAATCCTGAAAGTCTAACAAATGACTTTTTTGTCAATTTGCTTGATATGAATACGGAATGGAAAACCTCATCAATTGATAAAGATGTATATGATGGGCGTGATCGTAAATCAGGTGAGCTTAATTGGCGCGGCACTCGAGCTGATTTAGTTTTTGGTTCAAACTCACAACTTCGAGCACTTGCTGAAGTTTATGCTTGTGAAGACTCACATGATAAATTCTTAAATGACTTTGTATCTGCTTGGGATAAAGTAATGAATCTCGGGCGTTTTGACCTATAAGCTAATAAGCTATTATTAACTGTCAAATCTAAAATCAGACCCATAGGTAGCCTGGATCATCGGATCAAGTCCGATGAAGACAATGTTTTTTATTAAGTTAAATGCTTGAGTTAGTGGTATTAATTTATAAACTCATTGCTGTTTATGTTCTAAATCACTGCAAAAAGGTTTCAGTTGTTGAAAGCTGCATACCTTTTGCAACCATCTTCTCAATAAACTTTTCTCCAAAACTTTCAAAACCTGGAACATCTGATGTTGCATCAGTTAATAACACTAGCTTCTTAATATATTTGGGATCAGAAAAATGTTTAGCAATATCCATTACTGTATTGGCAAGGCAGTGTGATCTCGCTTCACCAGCTAAAAATATCAAGTCAGCTTCTTCTAGTATTTCAATGAGTTTTTTATTGGTTTGTGTTAATGGGTCATGTGAGTCAGGTGCTTCGGCATGAACTGCTGAGTAATGTTCTGTGCGAATATTAATGCCTTTGGTAACATAATTCACATGAGCGAATTTATTTTCCCATTCCAAGAAAGCTTCCATGAGATTTGGCCAAACAATATGACCTAGCGTTCCTATTAAACAATGTTCTGGCCAGACTACATGCGGATAACGACCATTCTTGTTCAAAGCTTCTAAATAACCAAATGAGCCTTTTCCTGTCGGCCCACCAACATGCATCATTGAGGGAATATTTGTCTGATACTCTTCGGTTGTTGGCTGTAAATCACCATTTTTATCAGGAATTGATTTCACAGCTTTATCATCATTCGTTGATAATATTGTAAATGGTTCTGGGTGATTTCCGCTTTTGTCTTTCCACCAGATAGGATGGGCTTGGTCAACTTTATGGTGTGAGTCTAATGTGACGTGTAGATGATCAATTTTGTTGCCAATGCGTTTAATCATATTTGCTAAACGATTCATATCTTCATCTGCACCAGGAACATATAAATTACCTGGCTTTTCTAATAAATAGTAATGCGCACCAAGTGCTTGTTTGAGAATATTGCTAATGCCTGCCCAAGATGGGTTATTAGGATTAATGCCGCGAGATTGAATGCCTGGCCAACAGAAATCAAACTGTGGATCAATAATCAGTCCATGTACTCGCATTAGTTCTCTCCAGCTAAATACCCAAGTTGTGTAATTAATAAGTTAACCGAATAAAAAATATGATTTCAATCATTAGAAACCTAGATTAAAGAACTGTATGGCAAAAATATTCTGTATATTTATAGATAGTAAATGAAATTCTATAGGATTATTTATGTCTAATGTTAAAAATGGTTCATGTCTTTGTGGTGAAGTTAGTTTCGAAATGGATGGTGAGTTTAATCAATTCTTTTTATGCCACTGTAAACGATGCAAAAAGGGTACGGGTACTGCTCATGGCGCAAATTTATTTTCTACCAAAGCAAAACTAAAATGGACTTCAGGTGAAGATAAAGTGACAAATTTCACCTTGCCGACAACTCGTCACGCAAAAGCATTTTGTTCAGTTTGTGGTTCTGCCTTACCGAGTGTACAAATGAGAGGGCGGTTGGTTGTGGTACCCGCCGGTAGTTTGGATTGTGATATTTCTATCAAACCTAATGCTCATATATATGTGTCAGAAAATGCTTGTTGGGAACAAGACATTGATAAAGTACAAAAATATAATGAATTACCGTCTTAATATTATTAATAAACTGTTAGCCATTTGAATAATGTAAATACGATTCTCTATACTTTTATAGATATGTACTTTTAGGATAAATAATGGAACAAACTGTTTTTGCAATGAGTCATTATGAAATGATCACAATTGGAATATTTTTTCTTGTATCGTTAGTAACCATTCTTAGGAGAGTTACTCCGCAAACTGTATTTTTGTTTATATCTGCCATTGCATTTGCGCTAGAGCCAGTTTTAATGTTTATTTCATCTTCAGAAATTGTCGTCAAAATAGCTACTTATTCTCAACCAATTGGTTTCCTAATATTAAGTTTATTTGCTTGTACTGCGCTCTTTCAGGGAAAGCGTGGTCCAAAAAGTGGTTGCTAAATTTTTACCTACCACCCGAAATATCAATGAATGTGCCCGTACAAAATGAGGCATTGTTTGAAATCAACCACATAATTGATTTTGCTACTTCTAGAGCTGTTCCAGCGCGTTTCATGGGTATGCCATCTTTGAGTTTTTCAGCTCGGTCTGGTACGCCGCCACAGGCATGTATTTCAGTGTCTATGATTCCTGGTCTGACGGCATTAACGCGAATACCTTCTTCTGCAATTTCTTTGGCTAGGCCTATGGTAAATGTATCGATTGCGCCTTTTGATAATGCATAATCAACGTATTCATTAGGTGAGCCAAGCACTGAAGCTCGTGATGATAGATTAACAATTGCACCACCATTGCCACCATGTTTTGTCGACATGCGTTTTATCGCCTCCTTCGCGCATAGAACACTACCAATTACGTTGGTATTCAGAATGCGCTCAAGACGATTAAAATTAAGTGATTCAACTCTCATTTGAGTTTCAAGAATGCCAGCATTATTAACCAATGCGGTAATTCTGCCTAACTCATCATCAATCTGTTTAAATATATTTTCAATGTCTTTTTCTTTAGATACATCACCTTGAACCACAATAGCATTAACGCCACAGCCAGTAACTTTTGATAATATATTTTCAGCTGCTTGTTTGTTTGTATGATAATTGATGCAGATATCGTACCCAGCTTTCGCGGCAAGAATGGCTGTTTCTGCACCAATACCTCTGCTAGCACCAGTAATAAGCATAACGTTGTGCATATGAACCTCTAAAAATAATTTATATTTCTAAAATAATATTACCCGATTAGTCGGCATAAAATTATCATTTACATGGTTTTAATGATGATCACTCCATGGGTAAGCTTAAAGTTGTTGTGTATAATCATCGCTTCTTCCATTAATTTTTATTGGCTTGATAGTAGGTAAAATTGAATAAATTTGAATAATATTATAATAACTAGGTATGAAATATATAAATATGACCATCGGTAAATCAAGTGATGACGTTAGATCTAATATGACAGAAGAAAATTATTCACCTGCTGATTCAGAAAGATCTCAATACGAAATGAAAAATGAATATAATCAGATTTATAATAAAACACCTGATATTTATATTTCTGTTGATGCTAATACAAATAAAATTACTGATGTTAATCGGGCATTTGAAGATGTTTTAGGTTATGACAAATTTGATTTTGATCATCAAGAGGATTTTTTTAATATTATTCTCGAGACTGAGCATAAAGAATTAAAAGAAATCTTAAATAAAATGTCAGATTGTGAAGAGGTAGATCTTGATCTTGCGTTATATAAAAAAGATAGGTCTATTTTAAAGGTAACTTCAAAAGTTCTCCTAAAGGTTAATGATCAGAGTCAGACAGAGTATCAATTTATTTGTCAGAATTATGTCTCCAAAGAAAAATTAGAGTCCGATCATCAGAAACAATTGCAAAGCGAGTTACTGTTTTCAGAAAACAAAAAGTTATATGAATCAATATTGGACGCTACTACAGATGGTTGGTGGGATTGGCATTTAGAGGAAGACCATATTTACATGAGTCCAAAGTTTAAAGCATATTTTGGTTACGAAAATCAAGAAATTCCAAACACACTTGAAGGTTGGAAAAGCATAGTGCATGAGGATGATTTATCTGAAATCATTAGTGCAACAGAATCGCATATAGCTGATGGAACGCCTTATGAAAATATAGTTCGCTATAAATGCAAAAATGGTGAAATTAAATGGATTTTTTGCCGTGGGAAGGCAATTGTAGATGATGATGGCAAAAAACGTCGCATGGTTGGAACTCACACTGACCTCACAAGATTAAAAAAAGTAGAGAAGCAACTTGAGTATTTGGCTCACTATGATGAAGTCACAATGTTGCCTAACCCCCGATACTTTAAAGAAGAACTTACTCGAGCTACTGATAGGTGTGATCGGTCTAACATAACTTTAGCATTACTCTATATTGACATAGATGATTTTAAAAAAATTAATGATTCATTAGGTCATGATATTGGTGATAAACTATTATTCACGATCGCTCAAATTCTCCATAGAAAATCTAGAGATGTTGATTTTTTTGCAAGGGTTGGTGGAGATGAGTTTGCAATTATCATTGAAAATTGCCCTTCATTAATAAAATTAAATCACATAATTAGACGGATTATAGATACATTTGAAAAGCCTATTCTTCTAGGAAAAAATGAGTTAAAGATAACCGTCAGTATTGGTGCTGCCGTATACCCAAAGTCTGGTAAAGATATTACGACCTTACTAAAATATGCTGATCTTGCAATGTACCAAGCTAAAAAATCAGGCAAGAACACTTACCAGTTTTTCTCAGAGGAAGTTAACAATAAACACAATCGTCAGGTGCAAATTGAATCTCAACTTCAATCAGCCATCCTAAATCAGGAGCTAAGCCTTGTTTTTCAACCTCTTGTGTCATGTCAGGATAAATCAATCCATGGTTTTGAGGCTCTGTTAAGATGGAAAAATCCTGAGTTCGGCGTTGTTCCACCAGCTGAATTTATACCAATATCAGAAGAAACGAGTTTAATTTTTCCTATTTCTGCTTGGGTATTTGAAGAAGCATTAAAGCAATATCTTACTTGGGGTAATCCAAGCTTATCTCTATCAATCAATATATCTGTTTTGCAGTTAACTTCTCAGGACATAGAGTCTCAAATAGAAGATTTACTAAATAAATATGATATTTCACCTGATAAGCTAATTTTAGAAATCACTGAATCAAAATTGATGCAGAATTTAGAGCAGGCAGCAAATACTTTAGAGGCTTTAAGTGATCTTGGAATTAAAATAGCAATTGATGACTTTGGTACAGGGTATTCATCATTAAGTTATTTAAAACACTTACCATTTTCTACTTTAAAAATTGATCGATCATTTATTCAAGATATAAATAAGAATCCAGATGATGAAGCCATTGTTGAGTCAATTGTTAAAATGGGCAGAATTATGAAGCTGGATGTTGTTGCAGAGGGCGTAGAAACTGAACAACAATTTAACTTTTTGAAATCGATTGGTTGTGAGTATATTCAGGGTTACTATATATCAAAACCAATGGAACCAAAGTCTGTAATTGATTACATTGATGTATAAATTTTTTCAATACTAAAGATTTTCATGTTGAATCGTATCTTTTATTCACAAAATTTATCTGGCTTTTCCTTAATGTTGTTAAATGGCTCATATAGCAGATATATGCTATTTTTATGATTAAGTTATGATCTATTTAATTTAGTCTCATGGAAAATGTATTTTCGCGTCAAAAAGAAGATTATAAAAAAGCTCGACCCGCTTATCCAAATGAATTTTTTGCTGCATTAAGTAAACTATGTGAAAACAAAAATCTGGCTTGGGATTCTGCGACAGGGAATGGTCAAGCTGCCGTTAGTTTGTCAGAGCATTTCAACCAAGTTATTGCAACAGATATTAGTCAAACGCAGATTAACCATGCGACATATAGATCGAATGTTGATTATAGAGTTGAAGCTGTTGAGCAAAATTCTTTATTACCCAATTCCGTAGATATGATTAATGCGGCACAAGCCATACATTGGTTAAACTTAGATGATTTTTATAACACCATATACCGTGTGGCAAAGCGTGGTGCGTTGGTTGCAATATATGGTTTTCGTGAAGTGAGTGTGTCTTCTAAAATTGACCAATTGATCGATATTTATATTCAAGAAATTGTTGGTAGTGATTGGAGAGAGGGCAAAGATTACTATGATTCTGAATACCAGTCATTATCTTTTCCCTTTAAGGAAATTAAGTTGCCGCCATTTTCTATAAAGCTGAACTGGACATTAGATCAAGTGTTAGGTTTGTTAGACTCATATTCAGGACCACAGAATTATTTGGATAGAGTGGGTCAGTTGCCTTCAAGTGAAATCCGTGCAGATATGCTTAAGCTTTGGGGTGATCAACAAAAAAGAGAAGTGGTTATACCTATTGTGCATAGAATTGGCTACACCTAAGCGATTAATTTGAGCAGAGATTCCTATCTGATGTGGTGGGTGCGCCATAATCGAGCTGTTTGATATCGGTTAATACTTCCTCTTTATTAAAAGTGAGTTCTTGCATAAAGGTTGATGAGCCAAAGTTTTATAATACTTTAATGCTTGCATAGTCATTACTATCATTTGGTGTGTTGGCTTGAATTCTTTTGATGATATAGTTTTCAACCTTGCAATATTGAATAATATTTGGCTTTCCGCAATGCGCTTCAACGGTTTCTAATGTAATACCAGGTCTTACCAGGTAGCTTCCACAGTAGAAGGCTTGTGATAATTGGCTAACTAGTAATAGTCAAAAGGTAAGCAATAATTTACCAACAAAT